>JBDSEC010000295.1:0-10153 GCA_039920205.1 Pyrinomonadaceae bacterium | reverse complement strand
TGACGTTGATATTGTATTTCATCAGGCGGCCGAGGTCGGCGTCGGACAATCGATGTACGACATTCATCGCTATGTCGATGCGAATTCGCGCGGCGTCGCGGTGTTGTTGGAAGCCATCGTCAAACGCCGCGAGCTGATCAAAAAATTGGTCGTCGCCTCGTCGATGTCCATCTATGGCGAAGGTGCCTACGTCTGTTCGCGGACCGGCGAACCGACGGAAGCCCCGCCGCGCCCCGGCGCGCAATTGGAGGCACGTGATTGGGAGCTGCGGTGTCCTGATTGCGGCGATTTGCTGGTCCCGGCGGTGACCCCCGAGACCAAACGATTAGAGCCTTCGTCGGTTTACGCGGTCACAAAGCAGGATCATGAACAGCTTTGTTTAGTGGTCGGCCGCGCCTATAACATTCCTACCGTTGCGCTGCGGTATTTCAATGTCTATGGACCGGGGCAGGCCCTGTCGAATCCGTATACGGGTGCGTTGGCGATCTTTTCGTCACGGTTGTTGAATCGACAATCGCCACTGATCTTCGAAGATGGTTTGCAGTCCCGCGACTTTGTGAATGTGGCCGACATTGTGCGGGCGAATTTGCTGGCCATGACGTCGGACGCGGCCAACTATCACGCGATCAATATTGGCACTGGGCGAGCGACGACGATATTGGACACGGCGCGGATGCTGGCGACGGGCTTGGGCGTTGATGCCGAGCCGACCGTAGTCGGGAAATTCCGCGAAGGTGACATACGGCATTGTGTGGCCGATATTTCACGCGCTCGTGCACTGTTGGGATACGAACCATCGGTAACACTAGAGGCGGGTATCGAAGAATTGCTGGGCTGGGTTAAAGGGCAGCAAGCGGTGGATGCGGTCGAGCGTGCGACCGAAGAGCTTCACGCGCACGGGTTGGTGCGTTGATGTTCGTAGCGTGCGTTCCTAGCCCCATCTCCAGGCGGAACGATACGGAGCAGGCTACGCCTAGGGAACTGTGATCCTAACAATTCCGCCTAAAGGCGGGTCTACGAACGCAGGCAAACATGTCGGACGAAGCGCAAAAACAACGGGCGGTTGACACGCATTCCGAGCAGTCGGAACTCTTCGCCGCGCGTTACGAAGCGATCAAGGCCGACCAATACCACGATTGTTTTGTTTACAGCCGGCATCGGTTAGACCTTTCGTTAGACAAATTTCTGCCGGCCCGAGGTGACGGACTGCGGATGTTGGATCTAGGTTGCGGGACCGGGTATCACCTTAACCGCTATCGCGAACGAGGATTTGAATTGGCCGGGATGGATGGTTCCGAAGAGATGTTGCGGCAGGCTCGGCTGCTGAATCCGGAAATTGAATTCAAGAAGGGCGATGTCGAGGCCGTACCCTACGCTGACGCCAGTTTTGATCTGGTGATGAGCATAGAAGTGTTGCGGTATCTGCCCGATATTGGCCCCTGCATGCGTGAAATATCACGCGTGCTCAAACCCGGCGGAACCGCCCTGGTCACGGCGGCGCCACCGTTGCAGGCGAATGCCTACTGGCCGGTCAATCGATTGGCCGCGATGCTGCGGATCGGACGATTGACCAAGTTGAAACAGTTCTTTCAATCGGCGGGAAAGCTGCGTCGCGAATTCCGCGCCGCCGGTATTGCCGACGTTCAGGTTCATGGCGTCTACGGCGGCCCGATGATCTGGGTTGAACACGCCGCCCCGTCGGCCATGCCCCGGTTATTGCGGGCGTGGGAAAAGATCGACGCGAAAACGGCGGATGCGAAAATATTAAAGAACTTTTCGAATATGTTTTTAGTGGTGGGGAAGAAGCGGGCTTAGTACTTGGGACTTAGCGCTTAGATATTTTTCGGACGATGCACCTAGTAAACTGGGGTCGCGGTCAATCCCAAAACTAAGAACTAAATCCTAAGTTCCAATTGATTTATGTCAGATTCCATTTCGTTCGATCGCGGCATCTTCACGCTTAGCCTGGACCTAGAATTGATCTGGGGGACACTGGATCTGTTTGGTCCGGCGAAGTTCGCGCGGGCCTGCCGGATAGAGCGCGAAGTAGTGATCGACCGTTTGTTGGATCTGCTTACGGAATTCGAAGTGCCCGCCACCTGGTGCATATTGGGTCACCTGTTCTTGGATAAGTGCTCGCCCCAGCATGCGGAATTGGCGCGGCCGCATCATGCGTGGCATCCGGCCGATTGGTATGTGAATGATCCCGGAGGAACCGAGGAAACCGCGCCGCTTTTTTTCGGCCGAAGCATTGTCGAAAAGATCCGGAACTGTCCGGTGCGGCAAGAGATCGGCTCGCATTCGTTCTCGCACGTCATATTTGGCGATCCGGGATGCTCGAGCGAAGTAGCGGAATCCGAATTGGCTGAATGTGTTCGTTTGGCCGGCGAGATGGGTCTAGAGCTGCGATCGTTCGCGTTTCCGCGCAATCGGGTGGGACATTTAACGGCGCTCCGGCAATATGGCTTTACGGTTTTCCGTGGGCCCGAGCCGAATTGGTATGAATCCGAAAAGTATCCGGAATTGGTCCAGCGCCTGGGGCGCCTGATCGATGTCTTGCGCGTTGCTACGCCGCCGGTGGTTATGCCGCGGCGGGACGAATCGGGTCTTTGGGATATTCCCGGGTCGGCGATGTACTTTCCCATGCATGGGCGCCGCCGTTATTTACCGGTCAACTGGCGCACGCGACGGGCTAACAAAGGGCTGGACGCTGCCGCGCGGAAACGGGGCATTTTTCATTTGTGGTTTCATCCAACCAATCTGGCGGACGAGACGGAAAGCATGTTCGCGGGTCTGCGTGATATTTTTGCGCATGCGAGAAATTTGCGCGATCGTGGACGGTTGGATCTACTTCCCCTAGGTAAGATCGTAAAGTGACTCAGGTTTTATACATTGTTGCGTTCGCGGTCGCCTTGACGATCGCTTTGACCATCACCGGCGGCGCGGGCGCGATCCTCGTGTGCGTGGTATTGGCCACCGCCATCGGCATTCTGATCAACCTGTCGAAAGTTGAACGCGGGTTTTTGCTGCGCATTTTTCTGGCGGGTTTGATCATTCGCATCGCACTCGGAGCGATCTTGTTTCAGATCGGTCGGACGAATTTCTTTGGACCAGACAGCACGACGTATGACAGTTTTGGCTTCACCATCGCGAACTATTGGCTAAACGCACCGTTCTATAAATCCTTTCCGGTGATCAATCCGAACAATTTGGGCATGTCGTATGTGGTCGCCGTCATCTACTACTGTATTGGCCGCAACCCGCTGGCGATCCAGTTCTTTAATGGTGTGGTGGGTGCCGCGACCGCGCCGGTGATATTTCTTTGCACTTATCACATTTTCCGGAATTTGCGCGCCGCACGTTTGGCGGCGCTGTTGGTTGTGTTCTTTCCCTCGTTGGTTCTTTGGTCCTCGCTTGGACTGAAAGATGCGGCGGTCGTCTTTTTGCTTTCATTGACGATGTTGGCCACGCTAAAGCTCACCGATCGGCTCGAACTTAAATTCATCGTGCTGCTGCTGATCAGCTTGATCGGATTGATCAGCATGCGGTTCTATATCTTCTATATGATGCTGATCGTGGTCGGCGGCAGCTTTGTGATCGGAACCGGCACCCGGAACATGACGGGACTGGTGCGGAATTTTGTGCTGTTGATCATCGTTGGTTTGTCGCTGACGTATTTGGGAGTGTTGCGTAATGCGCCAAAGGACCTCGAGACCTATGGCAATCTGCAAAAGGTGCAAGAGGCCCGGTACGATGCGCAACGAGCCAATTCGGGGTTTGGTAAGGAAGTAGACGTTTCGACCACTAGTGGCGCGTTGTCTGCCTTGCCCCTAGGGTTGTTATACGTTCTGTTTGCCCCCTTCCCCTGGCAATTTGGCAGCTTGCAACAGGCCTTTACTCTGCCGGAAATGTTGGTCTGGTGGGCGTCGTTCCCTCTGCTGTTGATGGGCATGAAATTTTCGATCAAGCACAAATTGCGCGAAACGGTTCCGGTCTTCATGTTCACCATTTTGACCACGCTGGTTTATTCGTTATTTCAAGGCAATGTGGGCACCGCTTATCGTCAGCGCGCGCAGTTGCTGATCTTCTATTTCATTTTTATCGCGGTTGGGTTTGTGGTCGTTAAGGAGAAGCGCGAGAACCGGCCCGGGTCAGCCCGGCCGGCGCATTACAGTTCGATCTTGGGTCTCGAGCAGCGAGCCCTGACCGGGACGGGCGAATAACGTGTGCGGCATCGCGGGATTTGTAAGTTGCGATGAGCACCCGGCGGACCCGGCGTTGCTTACGCGCATGTGCGACGCGATCCGCCATCGCGGCCCGGACGACGATGGTTATTACCTGAATGGCCCGGTGGCTTTGGGCATGCGCCGCCTGTCGATCATCGACCTGGCTAGCGGCAAACAACCGATACATAACCAAGATCGGACCGCCTGGATCGTGTTCAACGGTGAGATCTATAACTACCAAGAACTACGCGCGTACCTGGAAAAGCTCGGCGATGTTTTCTACACTCACAGCGATACCGAGGTCATTCTTCACCTTTATGACCGTTACGGGGATGATTGTCCGAATCATTTGCGCGGGATGTTTGCGTTCGCGATCTGGGATGAAGCGCGACAGTCATTGTTCCTGGCGCGCGACCGCGTGGGGAAAAAGCCGCTGCTCTATGCGGAACACAACGGAAAGCTGATCTTCGCTTCCGAGTTCAGCGCGCTGCTGCTGCATCCGGACGTTAGCCGCGACCTCGAACCCGTCGCCATTCATCAATACCTTTCATTCCTATGCGTGCCGGCGCCGCTGACGGCTTATCGCGCGATCAGGAAATTGGAACCGGGTCACACGCTGCGTTGGCATCGCGGAGAGGTCGAATTGAAGCGTTACTGGCAGCCCGAGTTTACTCATAAGCTCAGGATCACCGAGGCCGAAGCGGGCGAACGCGTTTTGGAGTCGTTACGCGAAGCCGTACGGCTACGCCTTATTTCTGAGGTTCCGTTGGGTGCGTTTCTTTCGGGTGGCATCGATTCCAGCGCCGTCGTTGCGCTAATGGCCGAACAGAGTTCAACGCCGATCAAGACCTTCTCCATTGGATTCGAGGAACAGGATTTTAGCGAACTGGCCCATGCCCGCCGCGTGGCCGAACACTTGGGCGCGGACCATCATGAATTCATCGTACGGCCGGACGCGTTGGAAGTGCTGCCGATGATGGTCGAGCATTATGGCGAACCGTATGCGGATTCGTCGGCGATCCCCACCTATTACGTCGCACGCGAGACGCGGCAATACGTGACCGTGGCGTTGAATGGCGACGGCGGAGACGAATGCTTTGCGGGATATGAACGCTACGCGGCGATGCGCCTGGCGCAAAAATATCATCGAATGCCGCGCGTACTGCGCGAGTCATTTATTGAGCGAGCGATCGGTCTGCTGCCCACGTCGGAATTAAAGCGCAGCCGCGCGCGGGATCTTAAGCGATTTTTACAGGCGGCATCCTTGCCTAAGGTCGAGCGGTACCTGCGGTGGGTCAGCGTAATGGACGCCGCCACCAAGCGCGAGTTGTACTCTGACGAATTCCGGCAACAGATGGCGGACCACGACCCGGCCAGCGTATTACAGCCGTGGTTCGATCAGGCCGGCCGATCGGGAATCGTCGATGCGGTGTTGCTGACCGATACGATGACCTATCTGCCCAATGATCTGCTGACCAAGGTTGATATTGCGACCATGGCGGTTTCGCTCGAAGCGCGGTCGCCATTTCTGGATCATAAGGTCATCGAACTGGCGGCGAGTTTGCCCGAGAATCTAAAGCTGCGCGGATTGACGACCAAGTACATTCTGAAGAAAGTGTTGGGCCAATTGTTGCCGCAGGAGAATCTTACCCGGCGAAAGATGGGATTTGGTGTTCCGATCTCGCATTGGTTCCGTGGGTCCCTGAAAGGGTTTCTGCGGGGCACTTTGCTGACCGAGCGGGCCGCAAAGCGCGGATATTTCAAACCCGAAGTAGTCCATCGTCTGGTCGAACAACACATCAACGGCGAACGCGACCACGCGCATCCGCTTTGGACGTTGATGATGTTGGAATTGTGGTTCCAGAAAGATGGAGCCTAGGTCGACGTTGGTGATCTTTATGCACTCAATGAACTTCACAAAACCTGAACGCATGTGGCTTACCGGCCGGAACTCAAAACGCAAATTACGCCGAGCGCTTTGGCTGCTCACTGCCTAACGGCTATGTTAATATCCCGCTATGCTGTACAGCTTTACTTTCGGCGTTATGAACCATTGCCAAAATGCATTTCGACAATTATTCCCGTGGGGGTTCGGCTTCGCCTTGTGTCTGAGCCTCTCCTCGGGCACGATCGCGTGCGCGCGGCCGGCCGTCGCGCCGCAGCAGACCGCACCGCAAAAGACCGCGGCGCCACGGACCGCGGAGGATGCAAAACACTTTGCCTTGGCCGCGCCGAGTCTCAGCGGCAAAGTGCTGCCGTACCGTCTTTGGCTGCCTGCGGATTACGTGACCAGTAAGCGCCGCTATCCGGTGCTCTATCTTTTGCATGGCCTCGGCGGGGACGAAAACGACTGGTGGAAGATGTCGCACCTGTCAGACTATGCCAACCAGTATCAACTGATCATTGTGACGCCCGGGGTCGGCGATAGCTGGTATGCCAACAGCGCCAGCGACCCGCGGGCCCGTTACGAAGATGTGATCCCGAAAGACCTTATCCCGTACATCGACGCGCATTACCGCACCGTCGCATCGCGCGACTGCCGCGCAATTGCCGGGCTCTCGATGGGCGGTTTGGCGGCGATTAAGTACGCGCTGCGCTATCCGCAATTGTTCGTTTTTGCCGGCAGTTTTAGTGGCGCCTTTGATGTGCCGCGCACCGCGCGGCTATTCAAATCACCGAGCGCAAAAATGCTCAATGCCTTACGTACTATTTATGGCGATGAACAGAGTATTGTGCGGCAGGTGAACGACCCCTTCTGGCTGCTGGACCAAGTGACCGATGCGGCAAAACTTCCTTATCTCTACGTTTCCCTGGGAACGAGCGATCCGTTGCCGCAGGTCAGGGAAAGCAATCCGCGCCTAGCCGTTGCGTTGCGCACCAAGAAGGTAAAGTTCGCTTACAATGAACGGCCCGGTACGCACGATTGGAATTTTTGGGATTCAGAAATAAAGCTTTTTCTGGGCCAGATGTGCACGTACATTAAGAACGCCTGTTCCTAAACGAGTCGGTAAGTTGAGCCGCCGATACCAAACCAAAATTTGAGAGAAGCCCGGTTTCCCCTTTTACTTAAAACGATATGAAGAAAAATATCCCCGTAGTTGTTTTTGCAGTCACTTTGGCCATGATGGCCGGGGCCTGCAGCAAGCCCAAAGGAAAGCTACAAATGCAGCCGCTTACGCACGTCGGCGTCGGCAAGACCGCGACCCTGGCGGCGTATGACGAGCAAAAGCCGTCCGGCCTATTCAAGTCCAGCGACCAGCCAGTCACGCGCGAAACGGTAACCGCGACATGGACCGTTTCCGATCCGGCGATCGCTTCGATCACTCCGACGGGAACGCTGACGGGCGTCAAACCCGGCACCGTCATGGTCAAGGGCGCGTGGGAAGGCCAAGAGGTTTCGGCGACGGTTCAGGTGGCCTACAATCTATCGGCGGCGACTTTGCCGGTGCTTACACCCGAGGGCGCAATATCTAAACCAAAGGCGATATCGCTGGCGCTCGGAAAGGATCGCACGTTAAAGTTCACGGCGAGTTTCGACGATCCGGCGGATGACGTGGCCGTGTCCCAAACCGCCCCGGATCAGAAACTGCCGTGGAGCTTTACTTATCCCAAGGGCACGGTCGAACTGACCAGTTCCGCCGGTCGCGTGGTCACCGGGACGCTGAATAAAACGGGCGGCGGCAAGGTGGCGTTCACGCTTGGGAACGAGGGCAGCGGTGCGTTCCCACTTGATCTTCGAGGTAAAACTTTTATCCTGATCGGCGATTCCATGGCAGAGGGGTTAGCCTGGACCATGCGCGCCAAAGTCGAGGCGGTGGGCGGTAAATTCATCAGCGAACCAAGTTACAGCTCGACCACGATCCTCTGGGAAAAAGAACGCCGCATGACCGAGATCGTCAATCGGTTAAAGCCCGACATCATCATGATCACGTTGGGTTCGAACGAAGTGATCGTTCCCAATGTGGAAGGCCGCGCTTCGGCAGTGAAACAGATCAATGAGGAAATGGGTGACCGGCCGAGCTATTGGATAGGGCCGCCGAGTTGGAAGCCCGACAAAGGCATCGTCCACGTAATTGAGTCGAATTTCCGGCCGGGCCGGTTTTACAATTCGAATGACCTGAAGGTTCCGCGTCGTCGAGACGGCGCCCATCCGACCCCGGAAGGGATGGCGACGTGGGCCGATCTGGTTTGGGCCTGGTATTTGCAGGTAGGGTAAATGAACGGGCGGCTTGGAGTTGGGCCAAGCCACCCGGGTATTTTATTGCACGCCGGCGCGTGGGCTGAGCACGGTAGGGGTGGTAACGGTGACGGTGTACGTCAATTCATAAGCCGGGGTCGTCGCAATGATCGGTTTCGTATGACCCGGCCCCGGAGGAATTACGTAGTGCTTGGGTATCACTAACATGTGAGTACCCGGCGAATAGTTGGCCGTTCGCAACGCCGAAGTGAATCCGGTGTCGTCGTTTATCCCGGTCGATTGCTCGGCGTTGGCAATGATGACCAAGATGTTAGGCATCCCCTGGTTAAAGACGATCGGTGGCAGGTTGAGAGCCACGTCAGTTCCCTCGGTCATTGTCATTACCGGAGTCTGACGGGCCTCGAAATTGCCATACAGATTCAATCGGGTATTCTCGGTCGCCTGGTAAAGCAGACTTCCATTTCCCCGTGCAGCCAATCGTTTTAAGCGATCAAATGTTACCTGCAATTGACCGAGCGCAGCGACCGGCACGCGAATGCGTTTTTTCGGCTCGTCCCAGGCGATAAAAGCGAACGGATCCGGACTGCCATTGCTGGGCGACGCCCCGATGGTTACGCACTTAGCATTAGGTATCGCTTGAGCCACCGCGGCGATCCGCGGCAAATTGTTCCGGACTTGCGCGGTGATGTAGTCGCGCACAAAAAACAGATCCTCAATAAAGTTGCCGCCTTCGACGCTCGGTGGACCGGGTACGGCCGCGACCTTTATGTTGCCTTCACCCAAATACCACTTGTCACACGTCACATTTATATCCAGCGGATAGTAAACGTCCCGGTCGGCGGCATAGGGGATGCTGACGTGAATGCCGACGTTCATCGGCAGCAGAACGTAATACTCGTTTGGACGGCTCTTGAGTTCCGACGCAACCCGGCGGGGCGAATAGAAGGTCAGCGGAAGTTTCAAACTCACTCGCACCGAGGTTCCGCGTTGTTGCAACGCGGTATTCGCATCGGTAATGATCTTGTCCAACGTAGTGCGCACCGTTCCCGTCAGAATGCCGACACCGATCTGACGGGTATCGGTACGATAGGAATCGGGACCGACCGGTGGCGCGACTTGACCGAACGCGGCCGCGCTGCTTCCCATTGCAACGAAAAGCGCGGCCAGCAGCATCCGCATACTTCCCCGGGCGGGAATTGATCTTTGACTCGTCATGACGCTAAACATAGGTACTCCCCTCTGTGCCCGTCGGGGTCACAACCCGCGCCTTCGCGACACCTGGTTGTTCTTATCATTATGGGCGTGCCGACAACTATAGGCTCTTCAAACACCAGCAGCCGCGCTCGTCGCAACCGGCGAGGTCTCCGCAATTGTAGTTGGTGAACATGTCGTTGCAGTCGACGTCGCCCGTACAGGTGCAAAGCAGGCCTTCGCAGCTGACCAGGGCCGTACCTTGAGTTCCGGGGAACGTTCCCACCGTTGGGTTTCGTATCGCGCTGGTCAACCCAATGCGCACGGCGCCCGTCGTCGGCCGATTAGCCTTTCGCAGCACTTCTGCCAACGTCATGATCCCTTTGGACGTCTTAACTCGAACGCGATTGCGGTCCACGTCCGCCGCCACGTTGAAGACCGCGTCCTTGCGTGTTACATCGACCAAGTAGGCTTTGTTCGCCGGTTGTCGCTCAACCGCTGTTCGCGAAACCTCAACCTTTTTGATGAGTTTTGACTT
>JBDSEC010000294.1:0-2851 GCA_039920205.1 Pyrinomonadaceae bacterium | reverse complement strand
ACCCGCCGCGGTTTGCGCAATGCTGCCGTCGATCCGGTAGAGGCTGTTGATCGCGTCGACACCAGACCCTCCGCCGCTTGCAATTACGTTCTGATCTAATTTATAGGTGCCACCCATCGCGATCTGTGCGTGTCCAAGTTGGGTTGCAAAAGCGGTGAGCAGAATTAGTAACACAAAACGCTCTACGTGTTTTACCATGAATCACCTCCACGTTTAGAACATCTAGCAATTTATCTGGAAGATTGACCGCGACTTTCGCTGAATTCTGGGCGGGTGTCAATCGTTTTCGTTAACGCCGCCGAAGGATAGGCAAAACGGGCGGCATCCAGGTTGTCACAATTTGAAACCGATCGTGGCCCAGAGGCAGCCAGTCTTTTCGCTAATAAAATTCAATAAAAAAGAACTAGGTTACTATCGGCGTTTAACTTACGCCGGTCGGTTGTTGTACTCTCGCAAGCAATGGACAGCGATCTATTTCACCCGTACGAAAAGTTGGTCGAGATCGAAGTGCTCGGTCATCATGTGCAGGTGCCGGACAACAACACCTTGTTACGGTGCTTTCAGTACCTGTCGCTAAACACTATTTCGTACGGTGATTTTTGTTGGAACGGCGACTGTACAAATTGTCAGGTCTGGTTTCGCCGTGACGAAGCGGAAGACGCGGCGGACAAGCCGGTGCTCTCGTGCCGAACTCAGGTGCGCGAGGGAATGGTGATCACACGGATGAGTCTGTTTGTAAAGTTGGAAGGGATCACGGACTAACGTAGGTTAAACTTCAGTTTGACGCCGGGTTATGTTTGCGCGTGAACAATCGGCGGCATAGCCGCGAAATACTTTGGGTAGGCTTGTCGGTGAGGCGTAGCCATCACCGCACTGGACAGCGGCGAGGCCGTAAATGCGTGGCCCCAGGTAGCCTAACTGTGGTGTATTCGCAACGGAAAGAGGCAAACTAAAGTTTATCCTACCTTGGTTGACGGATCGACATCGTTGGACCAAGAGGTGATGCCGCCAGTCAGATTTGTAAGTGAACCGGTGTAGCCCGATTGTTGCAAGGCAGCGATGGCGCGGGCGCTGCGGCCACCCATTTTGCAATGGACCACGGTTTCGCGCGCGGGGTCGATCTCGGACATGCGGTTGACGACCTGTCCTAGCGGGATCAAAACGGAATTCGGAATGCGGCCGATCTCGAATTCATTCGGTTCGCGGACGTCGATGATCTGTATATCGTCGCAGTTGTCCAGGCGTTGTTTAAGCTCGGTTGCGGTGATCTCGTTCATGTTCGGGCTTCTCCAATAAGAAGTTCTATCAATGCTACGGGTCCGAAAGCGTGTCGAAGAACCCGCCTTAAGGCGGTACTACCAACCCGGGGAACGGTCCGCGGTTCTCCCCGGCCCCTGACCTGCGGCTCCCGGCCCCAGCCTACGTCTCCGGTTGAAGGCCTTTCGCTCCAGTGAATTCGTAGATGATGTGCAGCTTTAGTTCGCCGTTAGCTACCTCGGACTTAACGTTCTTCACCTTGGCTTTCAAAGTTCCGTCGCTCGACTTCACGTTGATGGCAAGTGCCAATTGCGGTGCGCGTAATATCTCGACCGGATTGACCCGCTGGTTGATCGTCTGTTGAACCAACGGTGTCACCAAGTTGCTTAGACCCGCCAAGGTATCGTCCAGATTAACACTCTCGATATTAACCTGTCCGTAAACGGTCTGTTTCTCTTCATTGAAACGCATTTCAATATTGCCCTGTGCCCAGCCGGTAAACGGAACGCAGATCCCCAGGAAGTTATAACTGCCCTTAAAGGCCAAGGGGGCGACGATCTTGCCGTCCTTGAACTGCACCGCCGTCCGCACACCACTGCCTTCAGGCAAAACGTAAATACGGCCGTCACAGTCAGAAGTTGCCTGATAGAAAGCCGCGGGCGTTACCCCCGGCAGGCCGCCGGGCTGATTCATCGCCAGCGGGAACGACGGCGAATTGATGTCGTGGTTGATGGTCTGCAACACCGCGCCAAAGAATGGCTCGTCCAAGGTCACCGTGGCCGTACCGCTCTGTGACGGGTTGGCCGGACCGGACGGTTCGGGCGGCGGCGTTTTCGAGCGCGGCACACCAACAAACACAAAGAAGATCAGCAGACCGCCGACAATGAAGCCGGCGATCGCTCCACCAACCAAACAAAGAATGTATTTCATCGCTTGCTCACGATCGATTATTTAACGGGCGATGTCGAAGGCGACGCTGAGGGCGAGGTACTCGCGGCGGGGGTCGAATTCTGCATTCGCATCTGACCCAGCACCGCTAAGGCTAACTTCACCGTCGTCTCGACTTGTTGCTTGATCTCATCGGCCGAGACCTTCTTCAGACCGGTCGGAACTTCAAATGTAGCCGGATCGACCGTGGTCTGCAGATCGCTCATCTCGGTGATCAGCTTGATTCCTTTCACGCCCTTCACATCGTTCGAACCCTCGCTTACCGTTTCCGAACGCAATGGTAAACCGGTCGCCTTATCCACATAGACGAAAGATTCCGCGGACACCGTACCCACCGCGGTATTGGTCGGTTTGCTGCCAGTAAATTTATACTTTGTTACCGGCCGGCCGTTAAACGTATCGTCACCCACCCGTTCATATCCCTTGGCCGTTTTAAGGCGTGCAACGATCTCGCCCGGTGTCATGGAACTAGGGATCTGCACCCCGCCCGTCGCCCCGGGAGTGATCTCGGCGTACTGCTTCCGGTCCGGCAAGATCACCATTCGCTTATCCTTTACGTCCAAATAAACGACCGGGCCAGCGCCCGGTACATTGAAGGAAATACGCCGGTCGGCCAAATTTCGCGAATACTCCACAGTGATCGTGG
>JBDSEC010000293.1:0-5565 GCA_039920205.1 Pyrinomonadaceae bacterium | reverse complement strand
AGTGTGGTTCCTTCGTCCGTTTTTTGATTGTTTCGTTGACCATCATTCTACCGACTTAGTTCCTCACTGTGTCTTTTTCTTTTACCCTTATTTCTCCTGCCTTTTTCGAATTTTGCATGTACCTCTAAAGTATTAAAAAAGGTTGGAATGGATCCTCGATCGGATTCGCGCGGTCTGCTGGTAGGGCCGAGGGTGGCCTATCGACCGGAAAAGCCGTAGTTGATTTCGGTGGGGCCGCTCACCTAACATGATCTGCACATGCGCGGGCAGAACATTTCGGATCAGCTTGAACGCAACGGATTCGCGTTGGTTGAGGACCTATTGGACCAAGAGGCGTTGGCCCAGGCTGCCGAAGCTCTTGAGGAATTTAACTCTGGTCCGTCCGCGAACCGTCGCGGGGGTTCTGCGTATGGTGTTCGTGATCTGCTTGCGGCCATTCCGCGCCTCGCATATCTCGCAGATCACCTTGGCGTTCGCCGGGTTGTCCGCGCCATCACGGGCGATGGCGCCCGGGTCGTTCGGTCGATCTTCTTTGACAAAACCCCGGATGCCAATTGGAGGGTCGCCTGGCACCAAGATCTAACCATCGCCGCCCGCGAGAAGCTGCAGATCGAAGGCTTCACCGCCTGGTCGGTCAAAGCCGGCGTTCCGCATGTTCAACCGCCCACGCGCGTTTTGGAAAATATCCTGACGGTGCGGATCCATTTGGATGATACGGATGCGTCGAACGGCGCGTTAAAGGTTATCCCCGGTTCACACTGTTATGGGCGGTTGGATGAATCTTCGATGCGGGCCTTGATCGATTCGGCTGAACCAACTATCTGTAACGTTGCGCGCGGCGGCGTGTTATTAATGCGACCTTTATTGCTTCACGCCTCGTCGGCCGGAACCAACCCGGCCCATCGCCGCGTGATCCATCTGGAATTCTCCGCTCAGAGTTTGCCCGGTGGGTTGGAGTGGGCGCGCTGATCTGGACCCAGTTCACCAACCAGGCCCGTTGGAAAAGTAGATGCGCGTGAAATGTACGACATGCTTTAGCTTGTCGACGTTGTGGAGGGGTAACCTGTACGAGTGAGCGGCCGAGCTCGGTTCTGGGCAAAGTTAGAGTTCCGAATCATCGGCAAACTGAAGTTCGCCGTACATTTGACTGGCCCACTTACACCAACCAGGCCCGATAGATAAGTAGATGCGGGTGAAATGTACGACATGCTTTAGCTTGTCGACGTTGCGGTTGCACGAACCTTCGAGGCTACCACGATCCAACCGGACGATCGCCTCATTCCGAAGCTCCATCAGGAGTGAAATATTTATAGCAACTCGAAGTCAGAGCCCACCCGAAGCTCCGTCTGGAGCAAAATGTAACCGCCTTCACATTTCACTCCTGACGGAGCTTCAAGAATTATCGGTGGGTGTTTCGATACTATAAATATTCCGCTCCTAAACGGAGCTGTTGAGCCAAGCCAAACTTTTCCCAGTTACTGGAAAGTTGTTTCGGATTGCCGTGCAAACCTGGAAACAAGATTGGATCAACCACGATCGAGCCCGCGATAGCGGTGCGGCCTAATGTAGCCCCAGGGCGGAGCGTCCGCGGAGCTTGGGGTTAACCCATGAAAACATTTCCTGAGCCCGCGATAGCGTGGCGTCAGACGCCCGGAACCTGTGCCGCCACGCTTCGCCGGATCGCTTTCCCCGTCGCCCAACCTCGTATATGATTCCGGCCTTGAAAGGAGAACTGTCATGAAAGCTCTCTTCCTGATGGTCACCATAACCTTCGCCGCGATTTCGCTGGCCGCGCAGCAACCTGCGCAATGGCAGCGCGTCTATACCTTTGACGACAGTGTTATCGAGGTGCAATCCAACTCGGTCGTTGTCACCGGCAAGCGCACGGGCTTCGTCACATTCCGACAGAAATATGAAAACCTGCAACGGAGTAAAGGGACTCCGGACGGGACGTTTCGCGCAGAGCGGGAAACCTACGAATTCAATTGCCAGGAAAAACGCGCGCGGTTGATAAGCGTAGAGCGGTTAGATTCATCGGGCGGGGTGGTGCAGCGTGAGTCAGTGGGACCGATGTTCTGGAGATATGCCTCCGGCGGCGGAGTAATAGCTCAGTATATCAATGCCGGATGCCAATTGATCGACCGGCCCACGCCCGTGCTGGCTATTGAAGCACCGGGCCTGACCAAGGTCGACGAACGTGCTTCACTCCGCGCGACGAAAACCGCCTGGTCATTCATGCGGCGCCTAGAACAAACGCACGATCTCGACGTGGCGGTACGCGAATTCTTCATCAGTGAGTATCTGGAATACTACCGCCAGGATACGGACACAAACTGGTTCTTTCACTTGGATCGCGCAACCCAAAACACCGCGACGCCCGCCGAGCTTCAGCGGTTCTATCTGGCCGCGATGAACGCCGGTTATTTGACTAGCGTATATCTGCTTAGCCAGATGGACGACGCGCATCATTCGCGGGAAGACGAGCGTAGATTGTTCCCCACCGATGTGATGGACCTGATCAAGAGTCACCCGTACACGGGAACTTATCGAAGCCCAAACGACAGTGTTGAATATCTGGCCGATAGCATTGACAACATTGATAGGATGCGCAGATATACCGATCTATTGGAAAAGGCGAATCGGTTACTGCGCGAACACGTGCGGACGGTGAAGGCTGAACGTTCGCCGCGGTATCTGAAGATCAAGGATGATCTGCATATCGACGACGAACTGTTCGAACCGGTGACCTGGATCTGCAACGGGTCATGTTATGGATTACCCGCCGGTACGTTGGTTTTTGAAGTAAGCATCCCTCTGTTCAAAGTTCATCTGGCGGAAGTTAATCACCAAATGAAGGTAATTGCGCTTCAGCCGTATCTGAATTGATTTTGTAATTTGCTATAGATCGATTCAGACTAATTCAAAGTTGCCTTTATGAGATCACTTAACCCACTCCATTCCCTTACCAGACCTGGTTTTGTTATCGGTTTGTGCCTCTTGCTGCTAAACGATTTCGTTTTGAAGTCGTATTTTCATAACTGGTTTTCAGGCAAACTTTCGGATTTCGCCGGCCTTTTTGTTTTCCCCTTTTTCTTCGCTGCATTCGCGCCGCGCTTTCGACGTCACATCTACTTGGTGACGGCGTTGGCCTTTGTCTTTTGGAAATCCAACTATTCGGAACCACTGATTCAGGCGCTAGAGGTCGTTGTCCCGATCGGCATTGGACGCGTGGTTGATGCCTCCGACCTGCTAGCCTTGGTTGTATTGCCGCTTTCGTTTCAATACGGATCGCGTCTTAGTGTGAAGGAACGCGCAGATCTCGTTTTGCCGATGCGCCGTAAGGTCGCGATATTTTTGATTGCCCTGGTTTCGGTCTTTGCCTTTACCGCCACGACTTCTAAATGGGACCGTTCCGTTTCATACCACAAAGAGTATGAATTCGAAGTTTCGCGGGAGGAATTGATTCGAAAGTTATTCCAGACCGATCTGACGAACGTGACCGCATTGCATTCCGATTCACCAATGCCAAACGCCAATAGCGAAGAGCGAGATTTTTTTACCGGCCACCTGACCCAAAAAACTTGTGATACGACGCCAATGGCATATATGGATATTTACTCGCGGGGATCGAACAAGAGCAAGTTGGTGCTCAATTTCATTCATTACATCTGCGAATCGCCGTCTCCCACCGACAAGTCGCGAATGCTGGATGGCTTCGAACATGACGTGTTGGACAGTCTGCGCTCGCAACAACGATGAGCGACGTTGGTGAAGTTAACCCTCGTCATTTCAGGTAAATTTGTCTCCACGTTCTTGACAGATCGGGGTCAACCTTTTTCGTCTGCTCGGCCATTGAACCGCCCACCCAAATAGCGAATAATGATGGCGGTACAAATTTGAACGCTCAACCAGTAACATTTGTTGAACACTACACCTGATATCGCGCGGCTTTGCGCTTTTGCCCTCTCGGAACTCGCCACCTGGTCCGGGGGAAAACCGTCGCTTAAAGGTGATCGCGTAAGCCTCGGTCCGGATGAATTGAGTATCCAAGCCAAGATCGAAGACGAAGGAGACGCCCAGGGCAAACGCGCCGTCAGCATCTCGGTCGACGTGTCTGCCAATGGTGCATTTTTACCCGTGACGGCGGTTTCGGTTGGCGTTGGCGCCGATCAGAAGGACGCGATCGAAACGGCGGTTTCGGAGTGGGCTCAATTGGTCGGGGTGGCGTTGCTGGATGCATTCGGCCTCCACGGACAGGGTGGGCCATCAATACCGGCGGGCGGCTTTACGGTTCATTCCGGAATGGCCGGCATCCGCGGCGCGGGAGAATTTGCGTGGTCGATCGCGGATCGCAAACAACTGGTCGATCATTTGACCCCTTTGTTCATCGAAGGGGAAGCGGCTCCGGACGAGTTTCATTCGTTGTCGCTGTTACTGGTGGTTAAGCCGGGCGGAGTCGCCGACGGCGAATGCCGGATCGATGGCGCGGTGTCAGAGGCCGCGTTGATCACGGCGCGGGAATTCCCTTGGCCCACGACCGCGCATAGTTATATGTTCAAACAGTTCTACGTGCTGCGACGGTACGCGTAAAACTGTCTTAAGGAGTAAATGCATGAAAGCGGCCCTTTGCCTGCTGATCATCACTATGTCGGCGGCCCTCGCGTTCGGACAAAGAATGCTGGGCGAACACAAGCTTACGCCCGCCGAGATCGAATACAACCGAGGTTTGGAACTTCAGGGCCAGAATGATCTGGACGGAGCGATCGCGGCCTACACCCGGGCACTAGCGTTGGATTCGAAACTTCCGGACGCCTATAACAACCGCGGCGATGCGCGTAAGAACAAAGGCGACCTGGCGGGGGCAGTCGCGGATTTTTCCGAAGTGATCCGGCAGCGCCCGGATGAATTCGAAGGCTATTTCAATCGCGGCATCGCTTACCTAATGCTTGAGAAGTGGGCGCCCGCCCTGTCCGACCTGACTCGAAGTGTCGAATTCCGGCCCCAAGACCCCGGCACTTACTTTAATCGGGGCAGCGCCTATCATGGATTGGGCCAAGAGAAAGAGGCCATCGCCGACTTCACCAAAACCGTCGAGCTCTATCCCGCCGGCGATGCGTTTCGCTATCCGGTGTCGATGGCGGTTTACAATCGCGGCATCGTGCACCAGGCGACGGGCAATACCGCTCTGGCGATCGCCGACTACACGCGCGTGATCGAATTGACGCCCAACTTCGCGCGGGGCTATTCCAACCGCGCAGTGCTATTGCTGCAGAGCTGGAAGGACCAAGAGGGCATGCGCGATTTCGCCACGGCGTTCAAATTGGACCCGAGCCTGCACGCCGAATTCGACGAGTTCATTCGCACGACCCTGGTGAATCATAAAGCGACGAAGAAGCGTTGAAACGTACGACAGACTGTTAGTCTGTCGATTGCAAGATTCGCAACGAGCCTGGGTCGAAGTTGAAGTGCCCGTCGCGATAGAGGCCCGACAGGTTAACAACCTGTCGCACCATTCTGTCATTGCGGCTGCGCCGCCCTTTGTGCGGAATGGCTTTGCCATTCAGG
>JBDSEC010000292.1:0-5030 GCA_039920205.1 Pyrinomonadaceae bacterium | reverse complement strand
AATGGTCGAGATCGACAAACTTGATGGGATGACGGTGTATTCCGCCAGTGAAGTGCAGGCAACCGCCAAGGAATTATATGACGTCATTTTTGCGCCCATTGCCGCCCGGTTGAAAGAATTGAACATCAAACCGGACGTTCTGATGTGGTCGTTGGACGGCGCCCTGCGTTATTTGCCGGTAGCCGCTTTGTATGACGGTAAGCGATATCTGGCGGAACGCTATCGTAACGTGATCTTTACGCGCGCCAATGCGGAACGGTTACTTGCATCGGTCAGCCCGGTTTGGACCGGCGCCGGTTTCTTTAATTCAAACCCGTTCTCGGTGCCGGTGAGAAATGCTGACGAGGGGGCGATGAAGCTGGTTGGGTTTGACGGATTGAAAAACGCGCGAAACGAAGTCGAAGCAATTTTTGGCGCTCCACCACGACCCGGAATAGTTACGGGCGATACGTTGTCCGACGAACATTTCACCAAGGAATCTTTGTTCCAAGCCTTGAAACAAGATCGCCCTTTAGTACACATTGCCAGCCACTTCAAATTCGCCGCCGGCGACGCCAGTTCATCGTTCCTGCTACTTGGAGATGGATCTAAACTTACCTTGGAAGACATCAAAAACGCCCCGGACGACCTTTTCCACGGAGTCCAGTTGCTCACCCTCTCGGCCTGCGAAACCGGCGTGCAAAAGGAACGCGAATCGGACGGGCGCGAGATCGACGGCTTCGCCGAATTGGCCCAACGCAAAGGCGCCCAGGCGGTCCTGGCTTCGCTGTGGAAGGTGGACGACGCCAGCACCGCCCAATTGATGACCCAGTTCTACCGGTCGCGCGAATCCGGCCATTTGACCAAAGCGGAAGCGTTGCAGCGCGCGCAAATGAGTTTGCTCCGAAGCAAAAACTTCTCGCATCCCTACTACTGGGCACCGTTCATTTTGGTTGGAAACTGGCGCTAATATGGTTTGGCCGGTTGGCCAAAGAGATTTAGTGCCGATCCCGGATCGATGATCGATCGTGCGCGTATCATGGCTTTAACGCTTTGACCCTAGCTTGAAGTTCGTCCCGCCGAGGGAAGTTGCCCGCATTTGCTTGCGCCGTGGCGGCGGCGTTCAAGAGATCGCGGCTGTCTGGCGATAACTTCAAAGCTTCTTCCAGTTCGGTGGCTACCTCTAAGAAAAGTTCATGCCAGCCGTAAACCTGGGCGCGGGCTAAATGTTCATACACCGTCGAGTCCCCACCGGTCTCGTCCAACTCTTTCTTTAGCAACGCCTCTTGTCCGGCCGGCAGCAGTTGAAAATCGGCGGTGTTCTCGGTGCCGAGCGACGCCACCGTCATTTTCAACTGGAATTTCGACCCGGGCCGACTCGTCGCGGCCGCCAGGGCCGCCCTTAATTCATCGGACGTGAACCCACCGGCCGCGCCATCTACCTCGTGTGACCACATCGGGTGTTCGTCGCCGACCATCGCGACGCTTAAGTTAAGTTTCCCGTTGACCGGCATCCAGCGAAAGGCGACCGTTTCCGGTCGAATCACACTTCCACCGGTTTCGATCGGGAACAGAATAAAGTCGTCATCACCACGATTGGCTCTGTATCTACCCCCAAAATTGAACACCTCTTGCAAGACGGCTTGTTTCGCTGGGTCGGCTGGGATCGAGCAGACGACCTTGGTGATCTGGAACCAGCGGTTCCGTACCTTCTCGGTATGTCCATTACAAAGCTTGATCTGGACCTCGCCGCTGCCGTCGGCCTTCAAAGAATTCCCTGCGCTCAGGGAAACTGCGTAGTTGCGGCTATCAAGTCGCCTATCGCTGCCGCTTCCATCCCGCAACCGCGCCGTACCGTTAATGGATACCACCAGCCCAACTTTACTCTGAGCGGCGGCGTAACCACCGAAAAGCAACACAACCAAAACTGCCAAGACATGACTTCGCATAGCAACAACCTCGGAAGGCGAAAATGGAAACCGACTATTTTGCGGGAGCGACCTTTCTTTCCACCATAGGGTGCAACCACAATGCCAACATCACCATAATAAAATCAAGCCAAAGGATGCCCGAAAATCGAACTAGCAAAACGGCAAGCACCAGTACGGCGCTAAGGATAACTAGCACTAGCCGATTCTGAAGCTTATGCCAGTTAAAGGTTCCCTTTTTCCCGAGATGGCGAAATCGCGCGATCGCCACCCAACCGATGATGCCGGCCGACAGCAAAAGGTCGAGAAGAAAACGAACCCAGACTTTGAACTCGTACATCGGCTCACGTGCAAACGTATAGGCGGCGGCCGAATGAAGGAAGACCCCGGCAAAAGGTTCGTTCCGGCCGGTCACCACAAAAGCGTCACCCGGTTTGCCCTTGCTTCCGTCCCCTACGATCACGATCCGATCACGGAATTTCTCACCCGACTCGCGGACCGATGTATCGCTGATCGTAAGCAGTTTGTTCTGTTGGATCGCTTCAAGCTTACTGTAATTCACTAGGGCGTCCGCGTATTCCATATCTTCTTGCAGGTGCCGCTCGGTACCCGGAAATTCTTGGTCCGCCGACTCGACGGCCCAGGCTAATCCCGACGGTAGATGTACCCGTTGGTAGGACCGGGCCAGAGCGGCACTCATTGAAATCAATTTTTCCGACCCCGCCTCGGCCTTGAACCAGATCGGAATACTCGTCGTTTCCCCTTTGGGGATAATTACCGTCGCCGCCATTTCCCGGTACTGCTCGCCTCCCAGCCAATCCTCCGGTTTTCCGACGGTCCGGTCAGCTACTCCGAGATAGATCGGGATCTTTCGCTCTTGTCGTACCGAACCCAGACAGAAATCTAGAAAGTTGAAGTAATTCTCATCAAGCTTTCGCTGATCGACCTTGCTCTGATCAGGAGAGGGCGTCAGGTCCGGCTCGGGCGTAAGAACAATGTCGATGCCGATCGCACGAGGTTTTTGGTCGGCGATGGCGCCCACCACTTCCTTGAGCTTTTGGAGGTCAATTATTTCGCGATCCTTGCTTTCACCGATCTTGCTAACATCAACCACTACCACCGGCAAAGGCTTCTCGGTATCAAAGGTTGAAAGCTGACCTTGCAAAAGTTCAAAAGCAATCACCTCGGCGCGATGTCCCCACGAGGTGTGCTCCACGGCAATTTTCACCCCAACGAGGAGTGCCGTGATGGCAAATCCGAGCAGGACGTTGCGGACGATCTGGGGTCTGGAGTCTTTCATCTGTTAACTAATTCATATATATTGTGGGCGCCGAGGAAGTATCGGCGAATTGGACCAACAGGTCAATCGAAACCAAGCCTCCGCGAAGTAATATGGTTTGATTATTGTCTAGATCAGAATTCGCCGGTCATACTGGATCCACCAGTCATCGAGATTACTTTCGAGTATTGCTATGACGCCCCAAATCGAACGCTCAACTTTTCGACGTGCCACTTCGTCGGTAAGCCTCAGGCTCACTTCACAAGGTGAATTGGCCGGGTTTCGGCTGATTTACTGTGCGATGGGTCTTTTAGCAGTGGCCTTGATGGCGATCGGTTTTATCTCGACGACCTTTGCCCGCAAAGCCACCCCGCCGCAGGGCAAGTTGCCGCAACTTTCTGCACCCGCTCTCGCGGGATCGCTTGCCGCAACCGTGCCGAGGACACCAGGTAACGACAAGCCGGTAATGAAATTTGGGGGCAAGATAGTGATCGAACCGGGCCGGACCGCTTCCATCAGCGATCCGATCGCTGGGCAATTGTTGGCCGCGGCGGACTTTGACAATGACGGAATGCCGGATCTGGTCTGTCTGCAGAGTGGTAGTTTCCCTTCCAGCAAGAGATTAGTGATGCGGTTTGGCAACGTCGACGCGATCCATCCCAACGCGGACGGTGCGCGGCTGCGAAAGGCCAACGACACCTTTACCGGACTACCCTTCCTGAGTCTCGCGAAAAACTGGACGGTGCCGTTAAGTTCTAAAGTGGTCTTTGTCGGCGCGGGCGATTTCGACGCCGACGGGAATAGTGACGTTGTGATCACCGGCCAAGGCGAGGAACAGTTTCTTTTCCTGCGTGGCGACGGTTCGGGCAATTTGGCTGACCCGGAAAAGATCTCGATCGACGGCCGGGTGACGGCATTCGCCACCGGCGAAGTAAATCGCTACGACGGATTGATGGATATCGTCGTCGGTGCGGAAACCAAGAACGGGCCCAAGGTGTTGGTTTTCGAATGTCCGAAAGGTGCATTACGAGGTATGCCTGAAGTGATCGACATTACAAATGCGCCAACCGCGATCGCCATCGGCCAGTTGGATCAGGAATTTCCGATTGACGTCGCCGTGGCGAATGGAAGCGACTTAACCATAATTTGGGGACGCGATCGAAAACTTTCGTTGGCTCCGGAAATCCGCACTGCGGTGCTGCCCGCAATACAGAAAACCGTCCACCAAGACGCGAAATTAATATCGGTCGTGATCGGCGCCTTCGATGGCGACAAAGTTAGCGATGGAATCGCAATATCCGATGAAGCCGGAAAGGTGCAGGTCTGGGGCTCGATCAACGATGAGCATCGAGCAGAATGGCGATTGCCATCATCAGTTGTTTCCGGGCTTTCTGCGATCCGACTTGCGGCTGGCCGGGTGACTAGTTTGCCCCAAGATAGCGTGCTTGTAAACGATACCGGGACCAAACAAATTCAGGTTTTAACGTTGACCGGCCCAGAAGGAAGTAAGTTCTTAGAAGTCCAACGAATGGGCGGGACCAACGCCGCCGCAACAGTGCTCCCAATGAAACTCAACGTTGACGGCTTGGAAGATGTGTTATTTGCCTCTTCCGCAAACAACGAAGTCGCTTCATTTCTGACCTTGCCTGGGCAGGTCTATTTCGTCTCCAGTATTGAAGGTGACAATGGGAATGGGACCTTGCCATCGGCCGTGGCGGCCGCCAACGCAAATCCGGGACTCGATACGATCGTGTTTAATATACCGACTAATAATGGTCGAGCAGTCATAAAGATTCAAACTACGCTTACCATCACAGATCCGGTGGTTATCGATGGTACTACGC
>JBDSEC010000291.1:0-4763 GCA_039920205.1 Pyrinomonadaceae bacterium | reverse complement strand
GCCGCTGACCGATAAGGCGACCGGACTGTTGGGAAAGAAGTAGCGCTTGCTGGTGGCGCCTAATACATAGGTTCGACCGGTCGCGATCTCATCGAACCGGTAGTATCCAAACGGGTTCGAGAGCGCCGTGCGAACGTTCGGACCATCAGTTAGGGTCACCATGCCGCCATTCACCGGCAGACCACCGGCGGTCAGAAGCCGGCCCGATATTGAAGCGGCGGCGGCGGTTACAACGGCGGGCGTTTGTATGCTGACGGCATCCACCTCAAGCTGACCGGGGCCATCGAAAGTCACGGAGGCAATGGTGCGAAATCGGATCTTAATAGCTTGACCCACGAAGGCATTCAAATTTCGCAGGTTGTATTGCCAACCGGTATCGGTATTGACATTGGCTAGCGCCGTGCGCGTGTAAAGCGTCTGCAATACCGTATTTGCGGTGTTGAGGATCTGCACCGAATAGATCACGGTTCCGCACGCGATTTGGCCGGCATGGCCGCAAAACTCGCTTAAATTTGCTTGGAACCGGTGCCGCCAGGTTATCGACGCGGTCACCCCTACCGGTATGGTAAATTGTTGGTCTAAGGTAAACGGTGAATTTGCGGTCGACGCCGTTCCTTGCCAGGCATCCCGCGTACCCTCGGGCGGTGTCGTCGCAAACGGGGGATTGTAAAACCCGCCCGCGCCGGCAGTTGAGACTTGCCAGGGTTGAAACGGACCGCTCGCGTTCGTGGCCGTCCAGCCGGTGAAGTTGCCAGTTTCGAACCCTCCATTCGTGATCAATTCGGCCGCCCGCGCCGTTGGGTTTAGTATCCAGGCGCTCGCGAGAACGATTGCCATAAGAAAGATCTTTTTCATCTCATTTTCTCCCACATTAAAAGTCGACATCATTTTCGGTCGGGCGGGGCATTCCTTTACCCGAAAATACTCCGCCAGACGAACGTTGTGAGCGGTCTCTAAGTGCCAAGTTCGATCATTCCAACCGGGTACAAAGCTATTCTGGCCAACGTCACCCCCACCTTTGGAAATCTTCTTTTGAAGGCTTTCAAGGCCGTCCATGACACATTTTCATCGGTTTAGAAGCGGGCTACACCGGCTCTAAACGTTACGGTTCCGGCGCTCCGAGACCGCTGCTCCCCGGTTCGATCGCCTGACTTGGGGCTTGTGGCTTGCAGCGATCGGCACGGCGGTTGCCGGGGCGGTTCGGCCAACGAATTGGGGCTTCAATTTGAAATGGCACGCTTTGGTGATGTGTTTCGAAAAAAAAGCGAGAAAATGCCTCAAGTCAAACGCGGGTAAGAAAATATGGCCGGCCCTAACGTTGCCTTGCTGCCTTTGCCGTGACCAACCTCGATTGGGTATAATTTAGGTTGTTAACAGACCGGGCTTTCTCCTCGTCATTCCGGGTAAGATTTGTGGGTGAAGTGCGCTCGCGCAAAGTAAGACCAGCAAGGATCAAAACATGGCTTCCAAAGAATTAACCGTAGGTACCAATCGGGGCGTAAGCACCTCAAAAGGGCGTACTACCGCCGGCGACGTAAGACGTAATCGTTTGCGCTATTTCTGGCTGCCGGCGGCGGTGCTGCTGTCACTCGCGGCCGGTGGACTGACGGGGATCCTCGCCGCCTACCAACTGAATTACTCACAGGCGGCGGATGAAGTGGCGAGTTTGGCGACCTATCGGCCGCCGGTCGTGACCAAGGTGTATGCGGACGACGGCAAGACAGTGATCGGCGAGTTCGCATTGGAGAAACGGATCCCCATCAAATACGAAGAGATCCCGCCCAACCTTAAGAACGCCATTTTGGCTGTCGAAGACACCCGCTTTTTTGACCACATCGGTATTGACCCGGTCCGTATCATCGGGGCGACGATCAAGAACATTCGCACCGGCAGCCGCGAAGGGGGCTCGACCTTGACCCAGCAGTTGGCGAAAAACCTCTTCCTCTCGCGCGAGCAGACGTTGTCCCGCAAGGTCAACGAATGGCTGGTGGCGCTGCAGATCGAGCGGTTCTATACCAAACAGCAGATCATGGAGATGTACGTTAACCACATCTTCTTGGGCGCCGGGGCGTATGGTTTCGAAGCCGCCGCGCAGACCTATTTTGGTAAATCGGTCAAGGATCTCTCGGTTGACGAGGCCGCGCTGTTGGCCGGTATTCCGCGCAGTACCGCGCAATATGCACCTACTTCGAACATGCAGGGCGCCACGGAACGCCGCAATCTGGTACTGGAATTGATGGCCAAGAATGGCTATATCACTGAAAGCCAGGCGGCCGAGGGCCGCGCCAAGCCGATCGTGCTGGTAGATACCGTGGGATATCAGGTGCGGCAGCGCTCGAATCCGTGCGACTACGCGGTCGAAGAAGTTCGGCGTTATTTGGAAGAGAAATACACCACCCGCGTAGCCCAAGGCGGGCTGTCGGTTTACACGACGATCAATATTGAAGCGCAAAAGGAAGCGTCCGAGTCGGTAAAGAATTGGTTGCGCAATTACGACAAGCAGACCGGTTGGCACTCTAATTACAAGACGCTAAACGAAGACGCCTCGGCGCCGACCCAATCGCAATTGGACACTTACAAATATCCCGATTGGTATGGCAATGATTACGAGGTGGACCAATACCTAAAAGGATTGGTCATGAAGGTGGACCCGGCCAAGAACGAAGCGTTGGTCCGCTTTGGTGATTTTTGGGCCACGGTAAAGTGGGGCGATATGGGCCGCAGTGGCCGTCAACCGAAGGATGAATTGAAGCCGGGTTTTCTTTGTGAATTCAAGATCCTGACAGTCGACCAATCCGGCCGGAAACTGGAAGTCGAACTTCAGCAAGTGCCCGAAGTTGAAGGCGCGTGGATGATGCAGAACGCCCACACCGGCGAGATCATCACCATGGTCGGGGGCTATGACTTTTATACCGACAAATTCAACTACGCCACGCAGGGCGAACGTCAGACTGGTTCTGCGTTCAAGCCATTCATCTACTCGGCGGCGGTTGAGTGGGGGTTGACCCCCGATTCGATCGTAAGTGGCGCCCCGATCAAACGGGGCAATTGGACGCCGCACAATTATGATGGTTCGCTCGGCAATGGTGACGTGCCGCTGAAAATAGCCTTAGCCAAATCATTGAACATTCCCGCGGTTCATTTGTTGGATATGGTGGGGATCCAAACCGGGTCGCAAATGGTCCGCCGGTTTGGCATTAAGAAACCGATGGCGCCATATCTTCCGTCCGCCCTGGGCGCGACCGAGGTCCCGCTGGACGAAATGGTTTCGGCCTACTCCGCTTTCCCCAACAAGGGCATCCGGGTCGAGCCGCATTTGATCCGCAAGGTATTGGACCGTGACGGCAACATTTTGGAGCAGTGGGAAAAGACCACCTACAAAGTGATCAATGAATACGTCGCGGGCACAATGGTCTCGATGATGCGTGGCGTTATTACCAACGGTACCGCAACCAGTGTTCAAGCGGTGGGCCATCAAGTGGCGGGTAAGACCGGAACGGTTAACGACCATACGGACGTATGGTTCGTCGGCTATACTGCGACCTATGTGGGGGGCTTTTGGATGGGCTATCCGGGGCTGAAACGTAATCTCGGAAACGGCATGACCGGCGGCCACGGCGCCGCGCCGGTGTTTACCGCCATCATGAAGGAATTCATGAAGGACAAGCCGAAAGAGGTGTTTGACGCCGCGCCTAAGATGCCGGAAGACATGAAGGAATTAAAGCGGCAGCGTGATCGCGAATCGACGGAAGAGAAGGCCCGCGTCGCCAAGGTTGCCGGTTCTGACAAGGGTTCGACCGATAAAGAACCCACGCCGGAAAGCCCGGAACCGAAACAGGTTAACGATACTTTGCCGCCGCCGCCGCGTACGGACAACAATGATACGCCCGCCGTGCCGACCAGGCCCCGCACGACCGAGGAACCGGCGCCGAAACGTGCCGATCCACCGCCGGCCAAACAGCCGGACGCGCCAAAGAAGAAGGGGAAGAAAGGCGGCGACGAGGGCTAGGCCGATTGCCCGGCCATCCCGAAAACGGTCTTCGCGGGTTGGGATGATCGCGCCGATCTCCTAGCCGAAGTCGAGGCTAAAGACGATCTGGACGAATTCGATATCTAGATTCGTTCGGTTGGTAAACTGCAAAGGCCCGTTACCTTTTATGGCGACGGGCTTTTGTGTTTTTAAGAAATTTAGCCGCGGATTTCCGCGGATTAGAGGGATCTGAGAGTGGTTTGGGTAGGGGCTCGGTTTCTCTGATGGCCGTGGATTCGAAGAGGTTAAAGCCGTTTTACAGGAGGTAACGGAGGGAACGGAGGAGGGGTTGAGGCGCGGACGCGTTTCAAGGTGAGTGAAGGGGACCGTGCCAAAGCGAAAGTTGATCGTTTGCACCCTCCCTCTGTTTTCTCTGTTACCTCCGGTTAAATTCTGAATTCGTCACCACCATCCAATTTGCGGTATTGAAAATGTCCTAAGTGGACCAGGCGGCGGATGATTCAACTTACCGAAAGCGCGCATCGGATCAGAGTACGCCTTTCAGGCGAGATGACCTTGCCCAACAGGCACCCACAATTAGCGGACGACTCCGTGACGGGCTAGACAGTGATATGCGGCCTGTGCCACAATCATGTTTAATCCCAATTCCCTTAGTCGCATTTGTTCGAGAGGAGTCCTTTAAGAATTCACATGTCAGAAATCGAGAATCCAACCAGCGAGAATATTGAAGAACCGGCCGACGAGGTCACTGCTGAATTAGCAACGCCTGCGG
>JBDSEC010000290.1:0-3555 GCA_039920205.1 Pyrinomonadaceae bacterium | reverse complement strand
ATACAGGTATTACCAACGATCGAAACTAAGTTATGTGAACAGATCTCGCGCGGATAAACATGATGTTGGCGAAAGGCCCTTATAAAGCTCGGTCCTAGAAACGGAGTATCGTCGTGCCCATAAGTGTCGGCCGCCCAATGCACCATACCCGACATGAAGTCGCCCAAGGCAATGCCCAATGGCAAGGCCAGGAATACCAGCCAGAAAAGCTCGAGCGCGAATAAATGGCTGCCGGCCAAATACAAAGACCACACTAAAACGATCGGAAATATCAGTGCCGTCGACCATTCCATGAACAAATGGAGCGGACCCGAATGCTCTTCCAAACTGACTTCGCCAAGATCCGTCTGGGATTCCGGCATCGGAGCCATTCGTTCCGCCGAAGGCGTATAGTCGCGAACGTCGAATCCAGCCATCGCGGCCGATTCATCACTATCCATCCTCATTTTTCTGAAATCTTTTCGGGGGTTTCGCATCTACAAACCTCGCTTGCGCTAAAACGGGTATAAGTTTGCGTCGGACGACATGGGCTGTCTTACCACAAACTGGACGTTCTATCCAAGTCAATTTACGCGTGCCGGACGTGAACCGGATTGTTTTCCACCTCGATCCAGCGCGTTTAGGTCACGGTTAAGGTCAATAGCTCTATTATCTTACGCTCTTAAGCGACGGTCAGTTCCAGTTCTAATTCACTTAAGCGCCGCCGCGCCTCACGGATCTTCTGGTCGAGGCGTGTCGCCATTTCGTGCAAATGGTCGCGGCCTTCCACCGAAGCCAGCTCAACCTGTTGCCGCAATTGAAATACGTGCGAGCGCTCCCAATCCTTTAGATCGGCGGCAAGTAAGTTCAGCCGCTCCTCGGCCTGATCTATTCGACGGATCGTGCGGATCAGTTCCGCGCCCGGACCGTGCCCCTTGATGGCTTCAGGACTATGCTCCCAATCACCCAACATATTCTGCAATCGTCCGAAATCGTTCTCTTCGTAGGCGCGATTGGCCTGTGACATTAACACATGCCGCCGTTCTTTCTGGTCGGCTTGCAATACTGTGTCGGGATGGATAAGGCGCGCCAGTTCGCGGTAGATCTTCTTGATCTTTTCGGACGGTTCAAAAACCCCGCAGGAATCGCCGTTGCCCGAGTGCCGCTCGGCCGCGGCCGCCGATTCTGAGGCCCGGCTGCGGGCCCGTTGGGCCGCGATGCGCATTTCCACGTCGTCCGGAAACAGGCGCGAATTCCCTTCCGCGATCTTTGCTTCCAGTTCATCCAAAACCGCGTGCTTGGTGCCGACCAGGCGCAAATAACGGCCTTCGAATTCGCGCATCTCGACCTGAAGTGTGGTCAGTTCCAATTCCCTTTGCGCCAGGACCGCTTCGATGGGCGCGAATTTCCCCCGCTTGCGGATCAGTTCTTTCTCTTCCGGAGAGAGCTTTCGCTCGACCTCGACGGCGGATGGATCCACGTGTGTATCCGCCACCGCGGCCAAGTCCCGGTAAAACTCGACGGCCGAATCGTAACGCTCAAGCGAATACGGTGACGTAGCACGGCTTAGCAAGCGCAAAAGATCGGCGCCCCACGGCATTTCTGCTTCAAATACCGGAAATCGATCGATCGGCCGGCCGGCGAACTCGACCGGCGTGCGGCCCGTCAGGGCGGCGAAACATATCTTAGCCAGCGCGTAAACATCATGGGCGCGCCGGGCCTGGTCATCAACCAATAAGCCATCATTTGTTGGGGGCGCATAAACTTCGGTTTGTAGACCGTCTACTTGGATATCTTCAAAGCTGTCCGCTTGGGCCGCCCCCAGTCCGGTCACCTTGATCGTCTTACCATCCGGCGTCAACAACAGGTGCCGCGGCTGCAACCTGCCGTGAAAGATGCCGAACTTGTGCGCGTGGGTCAGGGCCGCGCTGATCTGCCCTACATACCGCGTCAATTCGTTTAGGTTCAGCTTTCCGCTCGCGTGACGGCGCCCGAGTGCGCTGATGTCGCCGCCGGCACAAAACTCGTAGCCAATAAAATCGAACTCAACGCCGGAAAGGTCCGTCGAACGCCCCTGACATATCAACGCGACGATATGCGGATGACCGACCTTTTGCGCCAGTTCGGCCTCGGCCGCGTACTCCCTTGTCAGTCGCGCCTTCACGTCGACGTCCGCTTTACCGCGTATTGACGGGTTCGCGCAACGCAAATAAACCCAGCTATCACGGGCACGGATGTCACGCGCAACAAAGATCTCCTCGAAGAGCCCCGAACCGACTCGGCCGAGGATCTCGTACCGGTCGTCGAGCAACATTCCTTCGAGCTTTAAGCTAGGCATTTAAGGATACTACCAAAAGCAGAGTTCAAATGTGGCACCGTGTGACCTAGGTCGGGGAAGGTTCGGCCGCAACAGTCATGGTCACCTGGCGCAGAAGTTCACCCAGGGCCAGTACATCACGCGCGGCGCGGTGATTTCCGCCCGGAAGCCCGTAGTAGGCACAGGCCTGCTCCAAAGTCGGCGACCGCTGCACACCCATGGTCTGCTTTAACAGTTGCATGGCGCAGCGCCAACCCGATTCGTTACTCGATTGCCGATGGCGGTAACACGAGGCCGCGATCGCCCGGCGATCGAACGGCGCGTTATAGGCGATCAGCAATCGATCTTCCGTAAATCGTGAAACCTCCGGCCATACCTCGGTCCAAACCGGAGCATTCTTGATCTCGTTGGGTTCGAACCGGTGATGTTTTGACCGCGGCGGAATGGGATTGTAGATCGGTTGAACCAGGCTTTCGAACAGGATCTCTCCCTGAGTATTGCCAATGGCGATCTCGACGATCTCGACCAATGGTCCGGTGCCGATGGTCTCGGTGTCGATCAGCAAAGCCGGCTCGCCGAATTCGTACGTTTCCAGGGGCGGGGTGTAAAGCTGCTTCGAGTTGTAGATCATCGTCCGGTACTGCCGAACCCGCTCGCTCCGCGCGCCGTGATTTCCAACTGGTCGGCCCATTCGGGTTCGGGTCTAATGATCGCTTCGATCACCATTTGCGCGATCCGGTCGCCGACCTTGAACTCGACCGGTTGCGGGCCGTGATTGATCAAAATGCAAACGATCTCGCCGCGATAATCGCTATCAACTACCCCGGCCAAAGCATCAACCCCATGCTTGAACGCCAAGCCGGATCGCGGTGCCACGCGGCCATAGTAACCATCGGGGATCGCCACCGCGACCCCGGTGTTGATCGGTTTGAATTCACCTGGCCCAAGCACTACGTCGATGCACGAAAACAGGTCAAGCCCGGCGGCGAATTCGCTTCCCCGCGCCGGAAGCGTTGCGTCCGCCTGCAATTTAGTGAACTGGATCTTTTGCTTCATTTCTTGATTCGGTCGATCCTTCCTAGAGCTTTACGGTCGGCTCAAACTGTGGCGGACGCCGAGCTTTGGTTAGCTGTTCAAACGCGTACGCGATCTTAAGCAAGGTTGGTTCCGCAAAGGCACCGGCAAAGAAAGAAATACCTACGGGCAAGCCGCTGACCTGTCCGGCGGGGACCGTAATATGCGGATAACCCGCGACCGCG
>JBDSEC010000289.1:0-4793 GCA_039920205.1 Pyrinomonadaceae bacterium | reverse complement strand
CTCGTTCTTACTGTATGTTGCATTTTCAAAGGCCTTTATTATGTACCGTCGCTGTCCAGAACATCACTGCGCTGAATCGTGCCCAAACTGCACGCGCGCGAATTAATGGATCCAGGCCGCCGTACCCCAATTTCCCGATATTCCTGGTAAGGAGCACTAACTAAGATGTTTTCCAAAGACGGCAAAGCGAAAAGCAATTCTCCTCGGATCGCCAAAGAGGTTTGGCATAACGGCGAGTTCATTAATTGGGACGACGCACGGATTCATGTGATGGCCCATGTCATTCATTACGGATCCAGCGTGTTTGAAGGCATCCGCTGTTATGACACCAAACGTGGTCCGGCGATCTTCCGTTTGCCGGAACACATGCAGCGGTTGATGAATTCGGCCAAGGTCTATCGCATGGACCACGAGTGGACCAAGAGCCAATTGTGCGACGGCGCGGTCCAGGTGGTAAAGCGCAGCGGTCTCGAGCAATGCTATTTGCGGCCGATCATTTTCCGTAGCTTGGACGAAGAGCATCCGGCGTTTGGCGTGAACCCGTTCCCTAACCCGCTGGCCTGTTACATCGGCGCTTGGGATTGGGGCAAATATTTGGGCGACGAAGCCATTGAGAAAGGTGTGGATGTTTGCGTTTCGTCGTGGAATCGTCTGACGCCGAATTCAATGCCGGCGATGGCCAAGGCTGGTGCGAATTATATGAATTCGCAACTGATCAAGATGGAAGCGCTGACCAACGGTTATTCCGAAGGTATCGCACTAGACGATCGCGGATTTGTTTCCGAAGGATCGGGCGAGAATATTTTCTTCGTGGCCGACGGCCGCGTGTTGACGCCGCCCTTGGCCAGTTCGATCCTGCCGGGCATTACTCGCGACAGCGTCATCAAGATCTGTCAGGAATTGGGCATCGAAGTGGTCGAGCAGGCCGTCCAACGCGCCGCGCTTTATATCGCAGACGAACTGTTCTTTAGCGGAACCGCCGCCGAGATCACGCCGATCCGTTCGGTCGATCGCATTGAGGTCGGCAATGGCAAACGTGGCGAGATCACCACGCGGATCCAGGAAGAATTCTTTGCTATTACCAAGGCCGAGCGTCCGGCGCCCGGAAATTGGCTTACGTTTGTAAACGAGATCGGCGTCGAGAATGCGAAATCGGCGTGCGCTTCGGAGTTGCAGACCGTGGGAAGCGAGTAAATTCAAAAGTTAGGGTTAAGTAATATCGCCGCGGATGAGTTAAGCATTCGCGGCGGTTTTGTTTTAGCTTAGCTAGTCAGCCAGGCGTTTGGGAATTTCGCCGTGGCAAAAGGCCGTTAGATTATACGCGGCAACGTTGGAGTCGGCTTGGCCGCTGACCCATGCAGTGGGATTATCCAAATTGCGAACAACCGTAAAGCTCAATTCTCGCGAATCAGGCCAATCATCGGTACAACTTGGCTGCTGACCACTGCGATGAGGCTTGCCTCACCGAACATTCGCGGCAAGCCGCACGGAGGGAAAGCAGCCCGGTGAGGCAAGCCTCACCGCACTGGGTAGCGGCCTAGCCGGTTCGGGAGTTGAGCCACTAATCCTGCATTGGCTTCAATCGCATTAAGATCAACAACCGTCACTCACTAATCATGCCGCAGTGCCTTCACCGGATCGATCCGCGCCGCCCGCGCGGCCGGATAAAGCGCGGCAGCAACGGCGATGAGGACAGCAAACAGAATAGCGCTCAGCCATAGGTAAGGCGGCATGGCAAAGAAATCTACGAAACTCGCTCCTTGTGGCTTTAACGCAAACCGATAAGCCAGCCGATTCGCCAGCACCTCGATGCCCCAGGCGATCAGACAACCGATAACCCCTCCGGCAAATCCGATCACCGCGGCTTCAACAAAAAAGATCAGCTTTATCTCGCGGTCTTCGGCGCCGATGGCCTTCATGATGCCGATCTCGCGGGTGCGTTCGAGGATCGACATGATCATGGTGTTGGCGATGCCAAAGGACGCCACCAGCAGCGAGATCCCGCCCAATACTCCCAAAACCGCATTGATGATCAAGAAGATCAGCCGCAACTGTTCTAATTGATCCAAAATGGAAAAACTGCCGTAACCGAGCTCACTGATCCGTTTGCGGACGGCCGGTAGCACGCCCGGGTCGTTGACGCGTACCACGGCCGAGGCGTAGCCGACCTGATCCCCTTCCTTCAACGCGCCGCTGTCCCGGGCCAGTTCCAACGCGATCTGGCTTAAGCTATCGCGATGCTCTTCGCGCCAAGCCTGTGCGGCCGGCAAGGCGATGTAAACCGGCGCGGTCGGCATTAAACCGCGAAATTTTCGCTGACCATTCTCGTCGAGGGTTTTCATCACCCCGACGATGCGAAACGAACGCGCAACCAACGCATCGGCGGGCGACTTGGCCGGCTTGCCCTCATTGTTCTCTGCCGCATCGTCGCCTAATGGCATGCCCATTATATTGGGCTGGCTTTCTGCATCGGCGTCATCCGGCGGCGCCAAAAAATCAAGGGTCTGCCCGATCGCCGCATTGGCATCGGGAAAGCCGAAATTCTTGAGGAAATCCTCGTCAACAACGGCGTCCTCGGAGTCCGGGCTAGCGATCATTTCGCCAGCGGCAAACTCTTTGAACCTTGAAGCCGGGTTGGGCACCAAAGCGCCGCCCGCCGTTTGCATTTTCACCCGGCCATTGGCCCGCATGTAGACCTGCGCCATGATCGCCGGTTCCACTGAAAACACGCCCGGGATCTTCGCGATCTCGGCGATGGCCGCGTCGTCGAGGATCTTCTCGGGTGGCTTGTCGGCGCGCACCGGCCCGCTGCCGCCACCGTCGCGACGGCGCTCCGGGTCGGAATTGGGCGAGTTATTCGTTTGGCCGGCGTTGTTTGCCAGGTCGGAAAGGGTCTTGCCGAAAACATTGATCTCGTTAAAGAGGTCCAGCTCTTTAAATCGGGCGATGGTATTACGTTGGAGTCCCAAACCGAACGAGATCATCGTGACGATCATGGCCACGCCCACAATGACCCCCATGGTGGTCAAGAACGCGCGCAGCTTCGCCTCGCGCAAATTTCGCAGGGCCAATCGAAGAAGATCAAAAAAAGACATCTGGGTTCAGGCAGCCGCGGGTGAATAGAGTTCGGCAACCGCTTCGACGGTCCAATCGAACAGATCGTGCGTGACCACATCGGCGCCGGCCGCGCGCAATGCAGCTTCGCTAACCGTGTTGGTGACGCCCAGGGTACGCATTCCCGCCGCGCGTGCACCCAATATTCCGGGCGGCGCGTCTTCGATCACGAGACACTCCGCGCGCAATACGGGCGATCGACCGGCAGCCATATGCAGATCGTCGACGATCCGGAATGCCTGGTTACAACAATCGGGATCCGGTTTACAGGCGCGGACATCCTCGGCGCTGATGATGGCGGAAAATTCGCCGGTCAATCCGGCCCGCTCCAAAACATATTCGATCTCGACCCGGCGGGCCATGCTAACCAGCCCTAGCGTGTAATGCCGCGCGGCGCTCTTGATGAACGACACGACGCCGGGAAACAACGGCAATTCGTCCGAGATCAATTCACGATGCCGCGCGCTTTTGCGTTCGATCAAGGCGTCGCGATCGGCGACGGTCAAATCATGGCCGGCGTTTTGGCAGATAGCTTCGACAAAAGCACGGTCGTCCTTACCCAACTGCGCGTAATACTGTTCGTCGGTAATAGAAATCCCCAGCGGTTCGAACGCCGCCTGGTAAGCCCGGTGTTGGATCGGTTCGTCATCAATAATGACGCCGTTAAAATCAAAAAGAATCGCTTTGATCATGATTGCATGGTCTCTAACAAGTGGGGATAAAAAATTAGCCACAGAGGACACAGAGGGCACAGAGGGCAAATCAAGAATTTGGTCATTGGTTCAATAATTCATTGTCGCAAAGGTAGCTAAGTTTCTTCGACCGGCTTTGATATTAACTGAAATCCTTCTTCGTTCATTACAATGACCCAATGAATCAATGACCAAATGCCTATTTCTCTCTGTGCTCTCCGTGCGCTCTGTGGTGCACCTTCTTCCTCTAGTCGCTTTGACTAGCGGCGTTCTGTTTTGGTCGTAGGTTTAGTTTTTGGTTCTGTTCCGCGAATAATTTGGGCAGCCGCTCGCTCTCTAACACATCCAGCCGACGCAGAATTTCCGTCAGCGATAACTCATTCTTCAGATTAACCTGATAATCCAGATCCGCGCGCAGACGATCTTTCCCCCCCTGCCGGTTCTGGGACATCATGATGATCGGAGCTTGCATGCCAGTGATCATACCCAAAACCAAATTAAGCAGAACGTAAGGAAACGGATCGAATCCGCGATTGCTCAAAAGCCAGGTGTTCATGATCACCCAGAACACCAAGAACCCGACGGCAAAGCCGATAAACTTCCAACTGCCGCCGAATTCGGCGATCAGATCGGCCATGCGATCAGCGAACGTGGATCGCGCCGCCTCTTCTTCGTTGGCATTGCGTGACACCCGGCTGCGTAGTAACTGGTCGGTATGCCGCAAGCGATCGGTGATCGCGCTCAACATTTCTAACGCAACATCGGGATTGCGCCTCACGAAGGAGATAAAGTCGTCACGCGATAGGACCGCCAGCCTGCTTTGTTCGATCACCGTCGCATCGGCCGAACGCGCTTTGCCATCCAACAGAGCCATCTCGCCGAAGAAATCGCCGCCGGCAAATTCGGCCAAGGTCACTTCGTGCCCATCGGTATCGTGCACGCTGATGCGAACGCGACCGTCCTCGATCAAGTACATCGCGTCGCCCA
>JBDSEC010000288.1:0-8504 GCA_039920205.1 Pyrinomonadaceae bacterium | reverse complement strand
TGTTGGGACAGTTTGCCATCCTTGGCCAAGAATTCACTCTTGGTCATGTTGTCGTAAGCCAGGCTTCCGCCAAATCCTTGTCCCGCCCAAACTCCGGACCAGCGCACTGCCTGATACGGTTGTCCGGCCAGGATAGTACGAACCCGGTACGAGGCCACATCTGCCATGCTCCAACCATCCTTATCCAGGCTGGTAAACCGTTGGTCGAAGGTCGGTTGGGTCATGAGATTGTGGTTTTCCCAAGCTAGTTTGGTGTCCGGCACCCAAATGGCGGCATAAAACTGTCCCTTGGTGGTGGTCAAAACATTTACCTGATCCAGGCGCCAACCTTCGCCCGACATCAGAAAATCGTTATTGAATTTCTCCAACTCGGCTTGACTCAACCCCCATTTTGCGCGGCGTTTGGGTCCGTCCTGGAACGATCCCGTTAGGTAGATCACGCCATCGATCTCGTATTGACTCAGGGTCACCAGCGACAGGTTTTCCTTGGTCCAAAAGTCGTTGCACGCGGGAAAGGCGCCTAGTTCCACGCCGTAGAAATCGGCCGAGCAGGGCGCGGCCATAGCCGGGAACGGAGGAGGCGAATTTGCGTTGCGCATCCCGGCCGGCACCGTTGCCAATGTAACGGCCGGTAACAGGGACATCAGCGCCAACATCACCAGGCTCGCGTAAACATTTGATCTGATCGTCTTCATTTGTGTTCCTCCCGGAGGTTCGGCATTTAGCCGCGGTTGCAGTTGTCGCATTCGATTGCTGTACCTTCCGTCATCAAGTTGGTTTAATGTCGTTTTAAGACTCGCTTCATCAGTCCCTTCCGGAAAAAGCCTGGGGCTCCACCCGTTTCAGACTTCTCGTCGCCCGGCATTGGATCCATTTTGGCGTCAAGCGAAAAAAGGCAGATCAGCGAAAAGCCCTTATCAGTTTCCGTGAAGTGAACCCGGTCCATCTCGATCCAGCGATAGACCGTACGCGTGCTGACATCACATAGCTGGGCCACTTCATCCGGTGTCACCATTTGGACTTGACCGGCGCACCGGTGGCACCAAGCATTTACCGCACGATTGCGTTGGCTCAGAACAATTCGCCGATGCTTTTCGACCGTGATCTCGATGCGTCTTTTCGTAGCGGTCACTGCCTTTCTATCGATATCGCGGCGATGTGTTGGAATTTCGCTAGCCGTCACAAAATCATTGCCCTCGCGCGTACCCTGCGATAAGATTTGCGGCGCGTCTTCCCTCCGATATCGCCGGCCCCGTTCGATCTTCAGCCGCACACTACTGCGCGGCTGAAGGAAAAGTCCTTTGTGATATCTCATTTATTTCTGAGGGTTTTCTCGTTGTTTTCTGGTGACTCTTAAACCGATGCAGTTACGACACTTATACGACTTTGGCCCCTATCGCGTAGATGCGTCCGAGCGCGTCCTGCGGTGCGGGAACGAGGTTGTTCCGCTTGCTCCCAAGGCGTTTGAATTGCTTTTGGCGTTGGTTGAAAATAGCGGCCATGTTGTCACCAAAGATCAATTGATGAAGCGGATCTGGCCTGACACCTTTGTCGAAGAGGCCAATTTATCTCATAACATTTACAAGCTGCGTGAAGCGTTGAGCGCGGGACACAATGGCGAAAAGTACATCGAAACGGTGCCGCGGCGCGGCTATCGTTTCGTCGCCCAGGTGACGGCAACTCGGGAAGATACCGCCGACTTATTAGTCACGGAACACACCCGGACGCATATTCTGATCGAGGAAGAGACGAACGAACCTCCCGCTCCGGTCGGTTTCGCGACCCACCCTCGAACCGCGAGCTTGGCTTTGCCGCGACTTGGTTGGAACCGGCTCCGGACCGCCGTCGCGCTCTTGATAGCTCTGGTAGTTGTGTTGGCCGGCGGCACCGGACTGGCTTATCGGCGAGGATGGTTTAGCCGCGCGCCGCAGCGCAACGAAGTTCACGGACCCGCAGTCGCCGGCGAGATGAAGATCACGCGCGTGACCAATTCCGGGAAGGTGGGGGCATCGTCGGTCTCGCCGGATGGGAAATTCATCACCTACTTTGAAAACTATACCTCGGGCAAAGGGACGATGTACGTCCGGCAAACCGGTTCCAATAACGAGATCCAGTTGCTCGAACCCGGTGAACGATTCTTTGGCGGCGCGGCATTTTCACCCGATAGCATGCAGATCTATTACGTCTCTTACGAAAAGAACGATCGCGGTGGCGCTCTATATCGCATTCCCGTTCTGGGGGGACCGCCGACGCGTTTGATCGGGGATTTTGATTCGATGTTTACGCTTTCGCCGGATGGACGGCAGGTTGCTTTTTATCGCAGGGAGGCCGAAGGAAAGCAAAAGAGCATTATCATTGCTTCGCTTGAAAGTGGCGAGCAGCGAACTTTACTATCACGTGCGACTGCCGAGACGATCTTAAGCGGGATACCGGCCTGGTCGCCGGATGGGTCGTTGATCGCGTTTGGGGCCGCCCAGGCTATGGAGGATGATCAGAAGGACGGAGCGACCTTTCTCTTTGCCGCCCAGGTGGCGAGCGGCGAAGTTCGGCAATTGTCGAACGAACGTTATGTCGAGATCGGCAAGATGAATTGGACCCCGGATGGGAAGGGACTGATCTATGTGGCGTTGCGCCCGCGCGAGGGCAACCAATTTTACTATTTGTCATATCCCGAAACTGCCGTCCATCGAATTACCAACGATCTGCTGACCTATGGGAACTATGGCCTGGGGATAACCAACGATCAGCATGCGATGGTCGTAGACATATGGGAAAGCACCTCTCAACTATGGATCATTGGCGCAGATGGGAAAACCGGCGACGCCCGGCAATTGACCCTGGGTAATGACGACGGTGCGCAGGGACTTTCAGCGCTGGCTGACGGGCGCATGGCTTACGTTGCGCGCACCGGTGACGAATATGACATCTGGACGGCAAATGCGGATGGAACCGGAGCTCAGCCGCTGACGGCGGACGTATTTTCCCAGGGAAGGATGTCGTCCACTCCCGACGGCCGCTATCTGGTTTTTACTTCTGATCGCGCCGGTGGCCATCACCTTTTTCGGCTGAACACAGATGGTTCACAATTGACCCAGTTAACCTTTGGAAGCGCGTACGACGGCGCCCCCGACTGTTCGCCTGACTCGAAATGGGTCGTCTATGAATCCTCGTCCGCGGGCTTAACGACGCTTTGGAAAGTGCCGGTCGAAGGGGGCTCGCCGACACGTCTGACCGAATACGAGGCAACGCAGCCCAGTTATTCGCCGGACGGAACGATGATCGCGTCGGTACTGCCCGCGCAGCGCAAGACAATTCCGGGAAGTATTGCGCTACTATCGGCCGGCGGCGGTCCGCCGCTCAAGACCTTTGATTCCCTGGTTTTCCCCTTTGCAAACGGTGCGCTTTGGACCCCGGATGGCCAGGCGATCGTTTTTCCAAAAACGGAGAACCATATTCTCAATCTTTGGCTGCAACCGACCGGTGGTGGCCCACCGCGAGCGCTCACGAACTTTACGTCCGACTCGATCTTCAAGTATGCCTACACGCGCGACGGTAAGAGCATCATCTTGGCGCGCGGAAAGGTCGTCGTAAATGTGGCCATGATCACTAATTTTAGGAAATCGGAAGCGAACGATATCCGGGCAGCCAATTAACGTCTGCCCGAATTTTGTGATTGTTTGTTGCTCCTATCGCCACCTCCTAAACTATGCTCGCCGCCGCCTAAAATCACCCCGAATTAATCCGGTGACCTCCGCTATGGCCAGCGCTGTTGCCCTTAACGAATTAACGTCAGAGAATGGCGCAAGCCTCGGTGAAATCCAATCTCGGCGATCGGGGATAGACTTTGTCCGGGTCTCCGTAGCCCAAATTGCACAGAAAATTGGACCTCAATTGGCCTTCGGAAAAGAACTCCTCGGCGCTGCGAGTATCTTCGCGTCCGACACCAAAGAACTCTTCATCCAATTTGGCATTATTGAAACCAGACATCGGCCCGCAATCCAGGCCCAACGCCCGTGCCGCCATGATCAAATAGGCGCCTTGCAGTGACGAATTCCGGCGCGCCGTCATCTCGACCAATTCCGGATTTCCGGCAAACATGTCTTTCATTTTTGGATTGGGCGGGAAAAGTTGGGGCAGTTTCTCGTAGAACCGCAGGTCGTACGCGACGATAACCGTCACCGGCGCCGCCATCGTTTTGTCGACATTCCCCGGCGCCAGACACGGGCGAAGCCGTTCCTTCGCTTCGGTTGAGCGGACGAATATGAACCGCGCCGGCGTCGAATTTGCACTGGTCGGTCCCCATTTTGTAAGGTCATATAATTTCCGCAATGTTTCGTCGTCGATGGGTTCGTCGCGCCACGCGATATGGGTGTGCGCCTCGCGAAATAATTGATCTAACGCGGCCTCCTCAAGTGCGACAGTCATGGTCAACTTTCCCCCCAAATGTTTTCGTCTGCCAGGTCGAAACCAGCGACCGTTTCAGTTTGTATTATGCGCGGTGGAAGTGTGAACTGGCTAGCGTCGCGCTGCGAGCCATCCGCTACCGGGTGCAATTAATAGTGAGAGTCCGTTACTAGTATTCAAAGTTATGGCCGAACTCGGCTGGGTCGGCCGCTTCGGCCGCCAAACTCCCCTCTTGGACAAGGTAAATTGCCACGGCGCTTCAGCCCGTGGAGTGGGGACCGCAGGTCCCGGGGGTGGTTGTTCTGTAAATGCGGCTTCCCCAAATCTAGGGCACCCTTCCTTCGGTCGGGCTTCTGCCGTGCGGCGCTTCGCGCCGTTAGCGTCGAGGACAATCAAAACTCGCACTTCTAATTGCACCATCCGCTACCCGCCGGCACGACCTGGCTAGATGTTTAAGATGGTCGAAGGTATTTGAAGGTAGCGGATTCGGCCCACCGGCCGCGTTGGGCAGGCTAACTTTTAGGATTTGGCTGCATCCAAGCGCAATTAGAATCTAGCTGACGTGTCTGTATACCCACCGCTAGCGCGGAAAGCCGCCGTCAAACGACTGATTAAGGGGAATGTAGGTATGGCAAACAGATTATTCATCCGGACGCTAGCTTCAATCTGCGCCCTAGCGATCATTGGTAATTCGGTCCCCGCGCAGGATAGTCCTCCGCCGGATGTGCGCGAGATGGCACGCAAGGTAATGATGCCCGTGGTATATCGCCTACCGGGCATGGATCAGGTCAAGATCGTACCAAATTTGAAATACACTAAGACTGAGGATCCGAATGTCCTAATGGATGTCTATCTGCCCGCGGCGGCGCCAAAAGATACGAAGCGTCCGTTGGTGATATTTATTCACGGCCGGGCCCGGACGGACTACACGCCGAAAGACTGGGGTGTTTACACGACCTGGGGTCGCTTGGTCGCGGCGTCGGGGATGATCGGGGTCGCTTTTACTCACCGGCTATCGTATCCCGAAAGATCACTCTAACTTGGGGCCAACGATGTGCGTGCGGCGATCGACTACATTCGATCAAGAGCGGACACCTATCAAGCCGACAAAGACCGGGTGTGTCTGATCGCGTTTTCGGCGGGCGGGCCGATGTTGACCGCTGCGATGGATGGCGACACACCGTTCGTAAAATGCCTAGTTGGGTTTTACTCGTTCCTTGACGTGCAGCAGTCGAATTACCGCACCACCGAAACGCCCGCTACCCTGAAGAGTTTTTCGGCGATCACCTATCTGGATGGCGATGTTAGCAAGTTGCCGCCGTTGTTTATCGGCCGGGCCGGCCGTGACGAGATACCAACCATGGACGATTCGATAGATAGATTTGTTGCCCGATCGTTGGTACGCAACTATGCGATCACCTTGGCTAATCACCCCACCGGAGTTCATGGCTTTGACAACCAGAACGACGACGACCGGTCACGAGAGATCATCCGGAATGCGATCGCTTTCATGCAGTTTAATTTGGGGATCGCTAAAGACTAGATCGGTCTATGCGCGCCACGAGCGTCAATATCTAAAACCACAACGGTTACCGGTGGCGGTTGATGAACTTCGCGGAAACGGCCACATTACGACCACTGCCGCAGTTACCAGCGGGGAGGCTCGGGTGCAATTAAAAGTGCGAGTTCGCGTAGGGACATAACAAGCGGCGGCTTGATGAACTCCAGATATTGCCGGCGGCGTCTGATCGCTTCCAGGCTTTGAGGGCTTATGCAGTAGACGAGGATCGACATCGAGCCGGCCGATCGGCTACGTGGAATGGGGTTGAGTTATATACACGAAAAAGGGATTCGGTTTGCGCCCGTGGGCACGTTACCGAATCCCCGTCTGTGTTCAAGCCCAATGCTCAGGCGATCAGGCAGTTGTTAATCCACGGTTGAGTCAGTCTTAGGGTTGGCCCAAGATACTACCCAGAATACTTCCGACATTACTGCGCGTATTTCCGCCGCCATAGTTGCCGTAATTCCCATTGTTAGAACCATTATACTGGCGGTAACCGGCCGCATAACCTTGCAGGAAGCCATTGCGAAACGGCTGCGAGCGCGCATCTCGGTAGTAATGTGAACGCTGCGGGTTATAGCTTTGACGCCGCTCGGCATCACTTCGGCCGGTGTTCAAACCCGCCTGGTAACCCTGGTTCCGTTCGCCCCGATTGTTTCCACCGTTGTTGCCGTAGCCACCGTTGTTGCCATAGCCACCGTTGTTGCCATAGCCACCGTTGTTACCATAGTCACCATTGTTGCCATAGCCACCGTTGTTACCATAGCCACCATTGTTGCCGTAGCCACCGTTGTTGCCGTAGCCATTGTGACGTCCATGACGACGACGTTGATCACGGTCCTGATCCCGGTCCTGATCGCGGTCGTCATCCCGGTCCTGATGCCGGTTGCGCGCGCGGTCTCTCCGAGACTGGCCGTAGCGGTTGTCTTGAGATTGATCGTGCCGTTCAGACCCATTCCGTCGAGATTGCGCGTTGGCGGACGTACCGGATATGACCGAAACACCCAGCAACATCAAAAGCGTCGCGAGCACCCCACCGGCACCCTTTAACAAGTTTCTAATTCTCATACTAACTTCCCCTTTACCGAATAAGAGCAACTTCGCGCTCAGCTGCGTTGATTGCGGTTGCGAATTCTGTGCTTGGAAAGGAATGATGCGGCAGATCCACCAAGTACCTGGCAAATATTTCCCCCAGGAATCTAGTTCATCACTCATCTCATGGATACTTAAGGGCAAGGCGCGTACCGTGAGTTAATGCGCCTGATTACGAGCAAAAGAAGACCAGATTCCCCGAAATGAGGTTAGCGACCCGCAAATGGGGTTACATCTCGTGAAAACGGGTAGGGTAGGCGGATCGAGGGGGTGGTTTACTTTGACGCGGATAGTGTTTCCGTCAATGGGGACAGCTTCCGGGTAGCTATCGATTATGAAATCAAGCTTATTTCGGTGAGGCCGCTCCGCCGCGCTATGTGCGGAAAGGTTCTACCTTTCAGATAGGCAGGCACGTAAGTAAAGTGGATTGCGGCTATGCCGCCGGGGGGCGTAGCCCCATAGAAATGTGAACCGGGCTACTTTCAGGCGAGGCGGAGCCATCGCCGCGCATAGAGCGGTAGAACCGCGGAAAGGCAAAGAGAACGGCACGTCCCCAGCTTCAGCTTACTGTCAATCGACTCTCTTGGAGATTTGCGCAATCTTGCAAGTACCTCTACTGTCTCAACGAAATGATCGTGGGGCTCTCGCCTACGTCAAAAATAGAAAGGGGCCGCACGGTGGCGGCCCGGCGCCGTGAGTTGTGTTTCAACTAACGCAAGTATTTCTTGAACCAATCCAGCGTGCGGGTCCACGCCAACTTAGCTGACGTTTCGTCATATCGCGGCGTCGTGTCGTTGTGAAAACCGTGTTGCTTTCCGTCGTACATGAAGACGGTATAGACCTTTTTGTTCGCCTTCAACGCGGTTTCATACGGCGCGATGCCGGCGTTCACGCCCTGGTCGTTGCCGGCATAATGTAGTTGCAGAGGAGCGAAGATCTTTGGGACGTCATCGGCTCCTGCCTGTCGTCCATAAAAGGCACTGCCTGCGTTCAGCTCTTTACCCAACCGAACGGCCAATTGATTCACCATTCCGCCGCCAAAACAGAAGCCGACCGCCCCCAATTTCTTGGTCGAATCGGGTCGGGCTTTAAGCCACTGGGCGGCCGCAACAAAATCTTCCGTCATCTTCTTGCCGTCCACTTTGCGGAAGGCGGCAGCGCCCTTCTCGTCGTCACCGGGATAGCCGCCGACCGACGTTAATCCGTCCGGCGCAAAGGCCAGGTAGCCGGCCAGCGCCAATCGTCGCGCCACGTCTTCTACATATGGATTCAGCCCACGGTTTTCGTGAATTACGATCACGGCGGGGAACTTCTTTCCCTTCGCCGCCGCGCTTGAGGTCGTCGACGAACGCCTGCGCCTGGTCGGCGTGCTTGCTCGCCTTGACCACGCCGGCGCCGTAGGTCGCTTTGGGCTCGAGCTCGGCGGGCAGCGTGATCGCTGCCAACC
>JBDSEC010000287.1:0-6490 GCA_039920205.1 Pyrinomonadaceae bacterium | reverse complement strand
AACTTAGAGTCGCAAAATGAGGAACGAAGGGTGCCCGTCCGCCTTGCTTGAACAGTACAAAAAAACCGACCAGCAAGAAAACGACGCCGACCGCATTGAGATAAAGATTTTCCGCGCGCCAGCGTGGTTTGGAACCGAGATTATAGAGATCCGCAAGGTAGTCCTGCGTTTCCGGAGGAAACGATGGACGTTTGATCATGTAGGTAAGGTGCCCGCCAATTCCGGCCTGATCTAAATAAATTTCAACTTCCGTCGCGCGTTCGACCGGGTCGAAATTGGTTTCGTCTTCACTAATTGCGATCAGGACGTCCCCGGCTACGATCCCGGCCTGACCGCCCGAGCCATTCAGTTCGACCGAATGGGCTACCGTGGAGTTACCCGCCTGAACCCAAACGATGCCGTCAGTGGGGGGAAGTTTATGCGTGACGCGCTGCGAAAAATTGAGTACGCCCACCGCCACCAGCAAGGCCGCAGTGATCAGTAATCCCCATGTTCGCGTGGTTAGCATCGGCTAAAAACTCTCAAACTCTAGGCGTTTAGTGCCCCTCGGCACACTTCGACACACAAATAGTTACGCAAACGCAAGGCATGTTCCACTTTGACCCACAATTGCATTGGACGCGGTTCCCGGTAACCATCTTTCATATTGCGTGTTAAACCCGCTTTTTCGCACTTGAATCCTTCGATTACCGTGGCATGGGACAGACCGAGACGGCACGGAGCGCAAATCCGCCGTCCGAATATTTGAATCCGTCCATTTATTTGGAAACACGGCCCAAAAACGAAAACAGAAGGCTAGGTCCACCGGGGAATCCTAGCCTTCTGCTCGATGCCTGCCTATCAGATCAAAATCGAACCAAAATCCCGCCGCGGAGGATACGCCGATTGGCGTTGATCGTCATCCGAGTCGTTCCGTCATTGGCCGAAGTCTCGCTGTCCAAAACGTTGCGAGCATTCAATACCGCCTCGGCCCGGACCGGTAATCCAAAAGTGGGAAGTTCCTGGGTTACCATTATGCTCAGTGATGGGTCATAAACGGCCAAACGACCGGCAAACGGATCGATCGCAAACACGGTCGCTCCGGGAGAAAAGCGAAATACGGTTTGCACTCGCGTTCCAGTATCAAAATCAGCCGTCAATTGGGCGGCGGCAGCCTGGAAAAAACTATTCTCGAAAAGCGCAGATGGATCGGTGATCCCTTCGGAGGAAAGCCGTTGGCCGCGACCAAAACTGTATCCGGCCGAGGTGCTAAAGATACTACTCAACCGAAGCGAATAGACCACACGTAGCCCGCGAGCGCTACCCTCTTGGTTGGCAAGTCTTTCGATAGCACCTGGTTCAGATCCGTTAAGCGATGAAACGGGTGTAGCCAACAGTCCAAGTCCCCGGCCCGATGTAGTATCAAAAAACATCGTTGCTTCAACACTCGAGCGACGATCGAGGATCCGTTCGACACCGAATTCTAAGCGAAGACTCTTTTCGATGACGGCCTGGCCACCAACCAGCGCCATCGGTTGACCTTCCAAATTTCGGAAAACTACGGAACCACCTTCAAATCCAGCGACGTTCTGTATATCGTCCTCGGCACCACCGGGAGCAAACGACATTTTAATTCGTGTTGTAGCATTGGCATCGAATTGCAGACCAAGCCGCGGGCTGATCGAAGCGTCGTTGCTCAATCCAGTGAACCGCGAATAATCCAATCCCATCACCACCACGATACCGTCCCGAACTACCCACTCGTCCACGGCCCGCAAGGAAACCTGATTTAACGACCCGTTCTGATCGCTCGGCAACATCTGCCGTCCGACTTCAACGCTGCCAAAACTAACATTGGCGCGATGACGGGAATTCAACCGTAACCGAGCCGTGGCATCAAAACGCCGGGAAGCGTCGCGGGTACTGGCAAATTGACCACTAAAGATGAGATCGAGCCGTTGGTTTACCGGCTGAAATACGGCGAAATTCACGCCCGCATAATCACTTAGATTTGGATTCTGCGTTGAACTAAAATAAGTTTCAACGACACCTTGCGTGCGGGCTCGCGACCGGCGTTCCTCCGGAATCGCGTCAGGATCCGAATCGGACTTGGCTGCTGGTCCAACGGTATCATCCGTTGACGTACCAGTAGATACCGCGACCGTCTGCTCCGAGCCATCAATTTGAAGGATCGAGCGTCGTGATTGTGCCGATCGCAGCCGCCATTTCGCGCTATCACGGTCCGTTCGACGTTCCGGTAATGTGCGTCCGGCCCCAACCGGAACCAAATTGAACCGATAATAGAGTTGTTCAGCGCGTTTAACTTCGACGCCATCAAACGAGTAAGCGCCAAATCCGTCTGCCGCCGCACTCATGACGTACCGTCCGGGGGCGATCTTTGCAACAAAGGTCCCATCCGCCGCGCTGCGAATTTCCTTCGCCACGGCCTGCGCCCCCTGCTTTACCAGGGAAATAACCGCCCCGGCCAAGGGATTTCCTTTGCTGTCCCGTACTGAACCGTTGATCGTCCCGAAATTGGCGCTACGGCTGGGCGTTGCGCCGTTAGCCCTTGACGTCAGCGACACGAAAGCCGCCAGACAGAGCCCAGCACAGACAAACCAACCAATTTGCTTAGGATAATGAATACGTGCGATATTCGGCCTCATAGCTCAATGCGATTCCCACGGGGAACTGAACCAATTTTTCCGGGGTTTATTTCGCAAAAAAGAGAACGCCGCTTAACGTTAAACCGGGAGACTCGCCGGAACAGAAAACTGCATGATGCATTCTCTGTCAATCGATTAAATCCTGTCAAGCTTCTATATGGATGCGGGAGCGGGTTGAAGTGTTGGCTGGGGCGTGATTTAAACTGGAATTCGAGTAAGCGGACGCCATTTCCTTAAGCGGATGACACAGGTTTAAGTGAAGGTCCGCTTCTGCGCGTGGTCGCAAGCGACCTAGCTGAGGTCCAAGTTCGACGGCCTGTCGAACAGATATTCCGTCAAAAGAATCGTGCTGGTTTAAGTAAACCATCGACAGCGACGACAATCACCGTTGCGCAATTGATCGTAGCTATGATATTTCCCAGCTATGAACACCGGACTAATGAAAGCTGTGTGAGACAATTTGGCACTGAATTTGATTAACGGTGCCCGTAAGTGCAACATTGATCGAAAGTCCATCAAAAGATGCAAGTCTTTCCTTCACTTCCGAATCCCGTACTGATGACAACTAGTGAGGTGAAACACCATTTTCCGTCAATCATACGAGCTTCAATTTGAGATTCAAAAAACACGCGCTTCCCATTTTGGTCATACTCACCACAGCCTTGAATTAACCCCCAATCCGCACCTGGCTCAAGGACGCTAATTCCACTTGCTTTAAACCTAACCAGCCGAAAACGTCCCGCTTTGTCAGCGGATTTATTAAGGCGTATGAACGACTCTTCTGAATTGCCATCAGTCGGAGCCATTAAACGGTAAACCTGTCTATATTTCCTCGCCACTTGAAGCTCAACGAGCAACTTAGCTCGCGACTCCAGATTCGCACGCAGTCCTTCGATGGCTTTGGACTGACCGTCTTGATATCGCCATGCTGCATTATTGACAACCGCAAACGCGAATATAGCGAATATCGTAAGTAGGACGAATCCGAACCTTCGAATTCCAATTGCTAACATTAATTTGCCCTCCCGAATAACTTGATGGGATTCCCCTATTTAACCTTTAAAGGATAGTGTGGAAGTTGGTAAAATAAGTGTTCCTACAGCAACACCACTTATTGAAGGAAATCCCGACGCGGATGTCGACATGTTCGCATAGTTGCTCGAAACCCGTTGGAGTATTGCTGCTTTATACTGTGGTGTGGACGCCTTGTTGAAATCGCTCATTACTCTGAATTGACTTTCCGCAAACCCTTTCCCGCCCATTACATTGACATCTGGATTTGTAGCCAGATTCGCACCTTCGGCCCAAGCTTTCACCTCGTCGGTGATGTCGACTCCAATTTGCTTCAATCGCTTCCACATTTATCATTCAAGGCCAATTGCTATTCACGTTCCAACTTTTCCCGGACTAAGTACGACGTTACTTCACCGGCCTAGCGCGTTCAATGATCTCCGCAAACCGGGTAGCCGCGCTCAAATTCCCCGTGACCGCCTGATGGTTCTGACCAAGCCGCGAGTTGCAGAACGCATCGGCTACAAAATTCGGTGCATGTTGGATCAATATCGCGGCCTGCAAAGCCAGGGCCAGAGACCCGGTTATTCGACGTGCATTTCTTTCTTCAAGAATGCCCCAAGTCAATTCACGTTCCAGACTCTCAATAAACAGATCGAAAAAGATGTGGCCGCCGGCCGCCTGTTTCACCTCGTCAAAATAGATATCCAACGACGTTCGGTCGCGCTTGATCGACCGAAGGACGTCAAGACATTGAACATTACCGGAGCCTTCCCAAATAGAATTTAGCGGAACATCGCGATAGAGCCGAGGCATCGGCGACTCTTCGACATATCCGTTTCCGCCCAGGCATTCCATGGCCTCGGCCGTCACCCCGATCGCTCGTTTCGTGATCCAGTACTTACCTATCGCAGTGGCCAATCGAGTAAACCGGGCCTGTATAGGATCTATAGTTGAATCATCAAACCCGCGCGCCAGCCGTAAAGCCATGGCCGTTGCGGCCTCGGATTCCAAGCACATGTCCGCCAGCACGTTTGCCATTAATGGCTGATCGGCCAGTCGCCTTCCAAAGGCGATCCGATGGCTACAATGATGCACCGCCTCGGCAACGGCCCGGCGCATCGTCGCGGCGGAACCAAACGCACAATCCAACCGGGTATGCCGGACCATCTCCATAATTACGGAAAGTCCCCGGCCTTCCTCGCCGATCATTCGCGCCCAGGCAAAGCGAAACTCTGCCTCCCCCGATGCATTCGATCGATTTCCCAACTTATCCTTCAGCCGTCGAAAGAAAATACCATTCCGGGTTTCATCCGGTTTCCAGCGCGGTGCCAGAAAACATGAAAGGCCGTTGACGGTTTGTGCCAACACTAAGAAGGCATCCGACATGGGCGCGGAACAAAACCATTTGTCGCCGGTCAAGAAATATTCGCAGCCTGGACCAGGTTTCCCTGCGGAATCGGCACCCAATGCGTTAGTTCGAAGATCGGAACCACCCTGACGCTCGGTCATGGCCATGCCCAAAAGAACCCCGCGTTTATGCTCGGCCGGAATAGCTCGTTGGTCGTAGGTGGTTGAAAGGATACGGGGGACCCAGTCTTCGGCCACGTCGGGTTGCAGCCGCAGGGACGGGACGGCGGCAAATGTCATGGTTAGCGGGCAACTAGCTCCCTCATCGATCTGATGCCGGAGCATGTTGAAGGCGGCGCGCGCAACGTGTCCACCCACCCGCGGTTCGGCCCAGGGCAATGAGTGATGGCGGCCGCTAACACCGATCTGCAAAAGTTCGTGCCAGGCAGGGTGGAATTCCACCTCATCAATGCGCTCGCCAAAGCGATCATGGGTGTGCAGTACCGGCGGGTTTCGATTCGCGGTCTCGCCCAGGCGAATGGTTTCCGCCCGTCCCATTTGCGCACCGAACTCAACCAGGTCAGCCTCGGCCCACTCTGCGTTTTCGCGCCGGACCGCTTCGACCAAAGGTACATCAGCCGTGAAGGAATTGTAATTTTCCAAAGGCGGTGCCTGGTTGGCGCCGTCAATTGTCAATTCGGGTGTCTCTTCCATTTGCTTGCAGTATTTTCGACATCAATTGTGTTTTCAAGTTACATCATCTCGAACCCCGCCCCCGTAGCGGCGAAATATTTGTAGTCTCGACGATCATTGAAAATGGCTCTTCGCTCCGTTAGGAGCGAGACCGTTTCGCCCCTAACGGGGCGCAAGAGTTTGGGGTAGGGCGCTATGGTCTATAAATATTTCGCTCCTCTGGAGCGCTGTATTGGGGCGATGCGAACAACCCATAAAACATCAAGTAATGACGCCGCTACCAGATGTTTAGCGTATCGATCCTCACGTCAACTTTCTGATCGCGGACTGCAATCGCCGGCGAACGCGCGTTGGCTCCGAACGTGTAACGTTAACCTTCGGTGTTGCTTGCCAGTTCGCGAAACGCTGGATCACTAAGGCGATCTCAGCGATCATTTCCTCGGTAATAGTGACGTGCGGTTCGAAATGAATGACCTTCACTTCGAATACTTTAACTTTGCGATGGGCCTTTGCGTCTACCCGCCCGATCAACGTACCGCGATACAATATCGGCAAAGTAAAGTAGCCATACAGCCGCTTCGATTCCGGAGTGTAACATTCCAAACGGTAATCAAAATCAAAAAGTTCGCTAACCCGGGCCCGGTCCCATACGATCGGGTCGAATGGCGATAGCAAGGTAGTATGCGTGGGAATCAACTTCCCGGCCGCGGCTTTGACCACCAGGTTTCGCAGATCGCGATGAAAGTAAAGCTTTCGGTCGAGCCCTCGGACCGACACCGGCAACATAACGT
>JBDSEC010000286.1:0-7796 GCA_039920205.1 Pyrinomonadaceae bacterium | reverse complement strand
AGGAAACCAAACGCGCGTTGGTCGTGGGCGAGCGCACCGCCGGCGCGGCGCTTCCCTCTGTGTTCGAGAAATTGCCGACCGGCGCGGTTTTCCAATATGCTGTGGGTGATTTCAAAACCCCGAGCGGGGTGTTGATCGAGGGCCGGGGTGTGATACCGGACAAGCCGGTGCAATTGACGCGGGAATCGTTGCTTGCTGGTAAAGATGCGCAACTTGATGCGGCCGTGTTGCAAGTTAAATACCGTATTGCTCCGACGGTTCGGCGTAATACGTTTTGATCGCCGGTTCAAATTGGCCACTTTAGAAATTGTATTGATAACAAAGGCAGAATTGTAATGAAAAAACTCTTAGTGATCATCTCCTGCGGGCTAATTGCGACTTCGGTTTGCTTAGGGCAGAAGCCGGAAAAAGCCGAACCGGTCGTAACCCAGGCTCCCGCCGATTCCCTTACGCTGGCGGATCCGTCGGATGCGAAAAAAACCACACCCGCGGCTCCCGAAACCGAGGTCAAAAGTGCCTTACCGGCACTAACGGTCGAGCAGATCATGGCAAAATACCGGGCGGGGCTCGGCTCGACGTTTACCAAGCAAAAGATTACGTCGACCACGGCGATCGGCACATTTTCCTTAACGACGATGGGTTTGACCGGTGCCCTGGAGATCAATAGCAAAGCGCCTAATAAGCAGGTTAGCTCGATAAATCTGCCCGGATTCGGACTTATTCTTGAAGGATTCGATGGTACGGACGCGTGGGCGCAGGACCCGATCAATGGACTGCGGTCGAAAACCGGGATCGAGTTCGCGCAAACCAAGAATTCCTCGATCTTTGATCGTGAGGAGCAGTTGGAAAAGCTCTATCCCAAGATGGAACTAAAGGGAACGGAAAAAGTTAAAGATCGTGACGCCTATGTCATCCAAGCGACTTCCGTCGATGCCGGAGAGGAAACCTGGTACTTTGACGTGGAAACGTTTCACTTGATCCGGCAAGACAGTGTGGCGGAGAGCGCCCAAGGGAAGATTCCCGTGCAATCTTATTTCGAAGATTTTCGCGCGGTGAACGGAGTGTTGATTCCCTTCGTATCGCGGTTAGTGAGTGCATCCGGTAATGTGGAAGTTCGCCTGACCGAAGTAAAAACGAACGTGATGATCGATGACGCCAAATTTTCCAAGCCAAAGCCGGCGGCGTCAAAACCGGCGCCTGCGGTTACAACGCCCGCAACAAAGCCGGGGCAGTAGCGCATCGCCCGTGGTACTGAGGTAAGTACCCCTTCGGTGTGGCGGGTGGCTATGATCGCCGGTACAGGCCGCTCCGTGCAGGGGTGTCGGTACCACCTGCGGTATCGGGTGGCTGGTGATCGCCGGGATGCACCGTCGCGGCAAGGAGGTCAGTACCACCTGCGGTAGCGGGTGGCTGGTGATCGCCGGGATGCACCGTCGCGGCGACGAGGTCAGTACCACCTGCGGTAGCGGGTGGCTTTCTGGTTTTGATACAAACAATGTGGAACGACACGGAAACCCCATTAGCCTACTTCATTAGCTTCCGTTGTTATGGAACCTGGCTTCGCGGCGATGAACGTGGCTCGATCGATCGTTTTCACAATGAGTATGGTTCGCCATACATCCCTCAAAATGATGCATTGAGAAATCATCATGAAGGTTTGATGAAGGGAGATCCAGTGAAACTCGACGCGAAACGACGCAATGCCGTATCGAGCGCGATTCGTGACACGTGTGCCAAGAGAGGATGGGAGTTACTTGCCTACAATGTGCGAACCAATCATGTGCATACCGTCGTTTGTGGTGGATCAAAGAAATCGTCACTCGTACTGAATGCGTTCAAGGCAAACGCCACGCGACAATTGCGCGAAGAAGCGCTGTGGACCGAGACCTATAGTCCTTGGGCGGATAAAGGCAGTCGCCGGCGCTTGTGGAATGAACAAAGCGTGGCTCGGGCGATAGACTATGTGGTCAATGGACAGAGCAATGACTTGCCGAATTTTGACTGACGCTCGACTGACGCTCTAAGAGAAGGAAAGCCCCCCGCTACCGCAGGGGGTACTGACTGCTGCCACGCGACAATTGCGCGAAGAAGCGCTGTGGACCGAGACCTATAGTCCTTGGGCGGATAAAGGCAGTCGCCGGCGCTTGTGGAATGAACAAAGCGTGGCTCGGGCGATAGACTATGTGCTCAATGGACAGGGTAATGACTTGCCGGATTTTGACTGAGTCATAGAGGCGGAAGAAGGCCACCCGCTACGGCAGGTGGTACTGACCGCCAGCCACGAAGATCGTTGCTAGCACCGGTGGTACTGACCTCCTTCGACGTGACCAGCGCTAACTGCCGAAGTGCGGTTGGCAGTCACCCTGCCACCGGCGTTAATATATACGTATGGAACAAAGTAATAGTCTAGAGACCGCCACCTTGGCCGGTGGATGTTTTTGGTGTTTAGAAGCGGTCTACGACGAGTTAAAGGGTGTTCAGAGCGTCGAATCCGGTTACACGGGTGGACCGACAGTGAACCCGAGCTATCGCGCGGTCTGCGACGGCACGACCGGCCATGCCGAGGTGGTCCAGATCAAGTTCGATCCGGCGGTGATCACGTACCGGGATCTGCTGGACGTGTTCTTTACCATCCATGACCCGACGACGTTGAATCGTCAGGGCGCGGATGTCGGCACGCAATACCGCTCGGCGATCTATTACCACTCGCCGGAACAGCAAACGATCGCCGAGAACTTGATCAAGGAATTGAACGAATTGCGTTTGTGGGACGCGCCCATCGTAACCGAAGTGACGCCCATCGGCGATTACTATCCGGCCGAGGATTATCACCAAAATTATTACAAGAACAACCCGAACCAGGGCTATTGCCAAATGGTCGTGGCGCCCAAGGTCTCGAAATTCCGGGCAAAGTTCTTGGCCAAATTAAGAGCCTAGGAAGTTAGCCACAGAGGGCACAGAGAACACAGAGATGGGGGCAAGGTTATTCAGCACATTTTCTCGGCCCGGAAGATCTGTGGAAACAATCTGGCCCGCACCCTCTGTGTTCTCTGTGAACTCTGTGGCTAAATCTTAAATCATGAAAGCTGACGATTTTCGCGAGTTGGCGCTGGAACTCCCCGGCGCTATCGAATCGAGCCACATGAACCATCCGGATTTTCGCGTCGGCGGAAAGATCTTTGCCACCATCGCGCCGGATGAAACGTGGGGCATGGTGAAGCTGAATCTGGAACAACAAGCTTCCTTCGTTGACGCCGAGCCAGAATCGTTCGAACCTATCCCCGGTGGCTGGGGCGCTAAGGGCGCGACCAAGATAATTTTCGCGCACGCCCACCCCGAAAGCACCCGGCGGGCACTCCTCGCCGCCTGGCGCAACACGGCTCCAAAGTCCGTCTTGAAACAATTCGATCAAAGATAAGATTAGCCACAGAGGTCACAGAGAACACAGAGAGAGGAATTTGGTCATTGGGTGATTGAGTCATTGTATTTCCGTTGACGCGAAATCACGGACAATCGTTTAGCGCGAACGTTTAGCTTCAATTACTCAATCACCCAATGACTCAATTCTTCACCCTCTCTGTGACCTCTGTGTCCTCTGTGGCTAATCCTCTTGATTGCCCCACCATGATGTAAGCGGTAAACTTCAATGTAACGAATCAATTGTTTTCAGGGGAGCCCAGCTTCAATTGAAGCGGGCTGAGAGTCGCGCACGGCGCGAGACCCTAAACCTGATGCGGATAATGCCGACGTAGGGAGAAAATCATGTCTGACCAAACAACCATTCAAGAAAAAACCAGCGACGAAGTACGCTTGCCCAATTCGCGCAAGATCTACGTCGAAACCAATGGCAATAGCGTCAATGCGGGCGGCCATCATCTGCGCGTTCCTTTTCGCGAGATCTCGCTTTCGCCGACGCGCCAGATGGACAACTCGCTCGAGGAAAACGAACCCGTGCGTGTGTACGACACCAGCGGCGTCTGGGACGACCCGTCGGAAAAGTGCGATGTGCGCGAAGGACTACCGGCGCTCCGCCGCGAATGGATCGTGGCGCGCGGAGATGTCGAAGAATACGTGGGCCGCGAGGTACTGCCGCAAGACAACGGCTATCTCACCCTGGGCGCGGAAGATATGGCGCGAGTCAAAGACCGCGGCAAGTTGGAAGAATTTCCCGGCCTGCGCCGCGCGCCGCTGCGCGCCAAGCCGGGTTGTAATGTGACGCAGATGCATTACGCCAAGCAGGGCATCATCACGCCCGAGATGGAATACATCGCCCTTCGGGAGGGGGTTGGGGGTTGGGGGTTGGGGGTTGGGGAAGAGGAGCGAGATGATCGGTCGTCGCTGAAGCATCAACATCGTGGCGATTCGTTTGGCGCTTCGATCCCGCAGATCGTCACGCCGGAATTCGTGCGCGACGAGATCGCGCGCGGCCGCGCCATTATCCCGTCGAACATCAATCACCCGGAAGCGGAGCCGATGATCATCGGCCGCAACTTCCTGGTCAAGATCAACGCCAACATCGGCAATTCGGCCGTTGCCTCGTCGATCGAAGAAGAGGTCGAAAAGATGCGCTGGTCCACCAAATGGGGCGCCGATACGGTGATGGATCTTTCGACCGGCAAGAACATCCACGCGACGCGCGAATGGATCCTGCGGAACTCGCCGGTGCCGATCGGCACCGTGCCGATCTATCAAGCGCTGGAAAAAGTGAATGGCAAGGCCGAAGACCTAACCTGGGAAATTTACCGCGACACGTTGATCGAACAGGCCGAGCAGGGCGTCGATTATTTCACCATCCACGCGGGCGTGCGGCTGCCCTATATCCCGATGACCGCGCGGCGCACGACCGGCATCGTCAGCCGCGGCGGTTCGATTATGGCCAAGTGGTGTTTGTCGCATCACGAAGAGAGTTTTCTCTACACGCGGTTCCGCGAGATCTGCGAGATCATGGCTGCCTATGACGTTTCGTTCTCGTTGGGAGATGGATTGCGGCCGGGGTCGATCGCGGACGCGAATGACGAAGCGCAATTCGCCGAACTCGAGACTTTGGGCGAATTGACCAAGATCGCCTGGGAGATGGATTGCCAGACCATGATCGAAGGGCCCGGCCATGTGCCCATGCACTTGATCAAAGAGAACATGGACACACAGTTGGAGATCTGCGGCGAAGCGCCGTTCTACACCCTTGGTCCATTAACCACCGATATTGCACCGGGCTACGACCACATCACTTCTGCGATCGGCGCGGCCATGATCGGTTGGTACGGAACGGCGATGCTCTGCTATGTAACGCCGAAGGAACATCTCGGACTACCGAACAAGAAAGATGTGAAGGACGGCGTGATCACCTACAAACTCGCCGCGCACGCGGCGGACCTGGCCAAGGGGCACCCCGGCGCGCAATACCGCGATAATGCTCTATCGAAAGCGCGGTTCGAATTTCGTTGGGAAGACCAGTTCAACCTGGCGCTGGACCCCGAGGTCGCCCGCGAATATCACGACGAAACTCTGCCGACCGAGGGCGCCAAGCTGGCCCACTTTTGCTCGATGTGCGGCCCGCACTTCTGCTCGATGAAGATCACGCAGGACGTACGCGAATACGCTGCGCAAAAGGAATTGAACGAAGCGGAAGCCCTGCAGGCGGGCATGCAGGAAAAAGCGAAAGCGTTCGTGGCCTCGGGCGGCGAGATATACCAAGGCGACCGCCCCGCCGGCGGGCATGAGCATTGATCACACCCCGTGGCAGGAACAGTCTCGGTGGGTAGGAGGTCAGTACCACCTGCGGTAGCGGGTGTCCATCTCCGATAACAAGACCGTCGCCAAGAAGATTTGTGGCTGCGCTTCGGCTTTGCCGCTGACCAGTGCGGTGCGGCTTTGCCGCACCGAGGACCTACTTATTCTTGTTGCGGCTACGCCGCCGCAAGTTTCTGGGTTGACCGAACCGCTCGCCTCGCAACCGGCCTTTTTCCGTCGGAGCGCCGTGGTACCAACCCGATTTCCCGCACCTTGGCCTAGCTCAGTAATTCTCGTCATGATCATTCAACCTCCTTACACGTCCGTAGTTGCCGAATGAGGGAGCGAGCAATAAGGAGCGAGCAAAAGGTTGACGCGTCGCTTTGGTCGGGATAGTCTTCCTCTCAATCTCATTCACCCAGGAGTAACCGATGGAACCAAGACAATTCCTAATCACAATCTTGTTTCTGCTTTCGCTTGGAGGAGTTGGCGCAACCGCCGTTTCGGCGTGCCAGTGCGGAAACGAGCCGTCGCTGCCCACCGCGTTCGCCGAAACACAAAACATCGTCGTGGTGAAGGTTTCCGCCGTAAAGAAGTCGAACGACCGATACGCGATCAACGGGCTAAAGTCGGTGACGGCGGTCGTGGAAAAAAGTTATAAAGGGCGGTTCAAACCGGGAGACGAGCTCCGTTTCGCGCAAGGTGGTGGCGCCAACTGCCTTTGGGAGTTCAATCAGAATTCGATCGGTGACCAATTTCTATTCTATCTGGACGAAGCAAATTCGGAAGACGGGATTTGGTACGTGACCTTCTGCGGCCGGTCATCGACATTTGCAGGCGCGGCGGGCGACCTGCTTTACCTCGATAATTTGAAGCGATTCCTCGGACGAACGCGACTTTCCGGTCAAGTCAATTTCCACGATGACGAAGAGTTGCGGTCCAGGGGTATACAGATCAGGATCCGCGGCGAGCGTAAAACGTACGAGGTACGAACGAATCGTCATGGGGTGTACGAGATTTACGATCTGCCCGCAGGTAATTATTTGGTCGAACCCGAAATGCCCCGGGGTTGGACCGTTTTGTGGTACCCGGTATATGAAGACCCCTACGAGTTACCCAAACCAAAAGCATCTCCCCCGCCGCCGGCTAATCAAGTGATCGTTCAGGAGAAAGGGCATACGGAATTCGACTTCGCGTTGAACGCAAATAGCGAGATCAATGGGATCGTCATTGGTCCCGATGGTAAGCCATTAGAGAACGCGGAAGTCAATGCGATCCGCCTTGGCGATTCGGAACCAACCCACCTTTTCCCCGAAACTACCAAGGCGGACGGTGAGTTCCGAATTTCGGATGTCGGGCCTGGGCGATACCTTTTGGTTGTGAATCTCGAGGGTGTAGTAGATTCCGTTCATCCTTACCCGACCGTGTATTATCCCGACGTCTTCGATCGTGGTCGAGCGGTGCCCATCGGCATCGTGGTCGGTGAAACGGTCCGGAATATGATCATTACTATCCCCAAAATGAAAGAAATGGTAACGCTTTCGGGCGTGGTGGAGTATGTGGATGGCCAACCGGTCACGGATTGTTTGGTCGAATTTCGGGCCGAGGGCCAGGCCCGCTTCTACCGCGATTTCCTTATCGGCGATTGTGCTGACGAACAAGGCCGATTCTCTTTCCAGGTAATAAAAGGTTCCAAGGGAACACTTGTAGCTACCACGCGCGCCGGGGTGGAAGATTACGCCGATTGTCCGGCTCTGCGCCCGAGGTTTATCCGGATCGACGACGGATCCGTCGAACTCGCTACTGACGCGCGACCGCTCCAAGCGGAAGCGAATCTAGGCGGGTTAGTATTGAAATTCGCGTTTCCCCCCTGTGAGCCGAAAAAGGACTAGTTGCCGGAAAACGACATTCCGTCGTGAAAGTTCGGGCGCCGCGGTAGGCTGAAACAACCTGGAACATTCGTTTGGCAACCAAGGTTTAACCGACCTTGGCTGCTTTCACATCATAGCCATCGGGGACAAAGTATGCTCAATTCACGTACCATCCTGCCCGTACTGGTGTTACTC
>JBDSEC010000285.1:0-4382 GCA_039920205.1 Pyrinomonadaceae bacterium | reverse complement strand
GCGATTCTGCGACTGACTGACTCCCGCATCCAGTTCCGGATGTTGGGTGACCAGCAAATTATTATCCGATTCCGCCGCGATCAATTTATTGCCCGGAGCAACCAGTTCCGGCTTAAGCAAATTGTCGAAACGCAATACGCCGGCTTCATCCCTATAATGACTGCGCGTGGGTCCACGTGAACTGTAAGTTGTTACGCCATCATCCAAACGATTGTCGGTCTGAAATGTATTGGCGGCGCCCACCGTAAGAGCCGATGGTTCGTTACCCGGCGCATGGATCAAGCCATACAATTTCCGGCCTTCATTGGTTCGGCCATTGTTTCCCGCCGCCGCGACCACAAAAATACCCGCATCGACCAAATGACGGACCGCCCGGCACAACGGATCGTTCCGATAGGAATCGACCGCCAACGTACCAACACTCATATTTACTACCCGAATGTTGTAAGTCGCATGATTGGTCAATACCCAATCCAAGGCGCTCAACAATGAAGCCGTGGAACCAATTCCCTCGCGATCCAGCACGCGCAAATTGATCAGGTTTGCGCCCGGCGCGACCCCCAAATAACTGCCCGAGTTGACCGTCGAACTTCCCGCGGCCAGGCCGGCGACGTGCGTACCGTGTCCGTACGGATCGTCCACTCGTCCCTCACCGGTAAAATCGCGGCTATAAACGATGCGGCTCGTCGTCGTGTAAGCGCGTCTAAACGCCACATGATCCAGATCCAAACCCGAATCGACCACGGCGATTCCCACGCCGGTGCCGTCCAACGACAATGGATTAATTGGGCTCGAGATCATCGCCGAGCGCGCGGCATCAGTGCCCGAAGTTGTCGTCACATGACCCGCCGCCTGAGCGGGATGGTCCAAAGACAGAAACCGAACGCCCGACATTTCTGCCAATCGAGCAGCGGCCCCGGCGCGTACCTCAACGATCGTAGCGTTAAGATTGGACAATCTTTGAACTTCGCGCGCTCCAAACCGGTGCAAAACCGAAGCGCTCAGCGGCGCGCCCTGGACCACGATCGTTACTTTTTTGTCACTGGAATCGCGAGCCAGATCTCGCAAGTCGCTCGAAACCTTTTCCCCGATAAATGGATTTGCTTTGTCGAACCCGTCGGCCGCGTTCGCGCCATTGACGGGAACGCCCAGGCCATCGATCGATTCGATATCAATTGGCGCAAAGAGCTTCGCCAACAAACCATTGCCGCCGATCGTCTGATCAAATTCGGCACGCGTACCGCCGCCGATCAATTGCAGCCGGCCGGCTTGTAACAACGTGGTGATCTTTTGGGCACGGCCGTTATCAGACAATAAATTCGGCAGTACATCCAAATAAAGGATGACGTTGCCGCGAGCCGAAGCCTGAGTCAAAACCTGGTCAACCCGGGACCAAAATTCCCGGGACGAAAGCGCCCGGTTCGTACCGGTTGCCTCACGTAACATCCATACACGTTTGTTGCGCAAAGACGCCGGACCATTCCCGGAACTGACGAGCCGCGCGACTTCCTGAACCGCGGCCAGACGCAGTACCCCGCTTTCGGCTTCGATGAAAGGATTGATCCCTTTTGAACCAGCTAACAGTTCGATCAAACGATCGACCGCCAACTGAGCGATTGGCGCACTACCCGAAGGTAAAGTTCCGGTAATATCGGCAAAGTACTCGACTGACGCGCCACTGACCCGTTTGGACCCGGTAGCCGGCGACGAACCGACGGCAACTACAATATCGCCAACGAAAATCCCTAAAATTAAGCAAAAAACTAAACTTGTTTTTAGCAGCTGAGAAAACCGCTTTCTTTGGTGCAATACCATTACTATTTAACCTCTCACCAAACAATCAACTGAGTCGTCTAGGTCCCCGGAACAAGGACTCGCCCGTGGCGAACCAACACATGTTCCGTAAACTGAGACAAGTTAAAACGCTAAAAATAAGAACTCGAAACGGAAATAATTCGATCTGCTTATTTTGCTCCAGATGGTGGAAGCAACTGGAGCGACAGATCCCGTACCCACCCACAGATCCGGACTTTCGCCCCGGATTTGAACACACTTTAGGCTATCGAGAAGTTCCCGAACCGAAACCCGCTGCACATCAATATCTTTCGTGCTTAGTGCTTAGGCCAACCAAACGTTCAGTACGAAATTTCTCGCCAGATAAAGTAATTTCCCAAGTGTTTTAGTTAAAACGAATCGAATGACAGAAATCGATCAAAATCGGCCCTGGCCCATAACCGTTTCCCCGAACCAATGATTCACGGAGCTCAATTACAAACGCCAACGCCGCCGGATATTTCGGAATAATCCAGCAATCAAAAACCTGTACGCCGGAGGGGGGTACAAAGTCTAAACATAATTCGGGGCACCTCAATCTTAGGGCAAGAAGTGGTGCAACGCAACAAAATTAACACAAAACCGCAATAAATGCAGTGCCACAACGTTTGCAATATATTGGAGCGGGAAACGAGGCTCGAACTCGCGACCCTCAGCTTGGGAAGCTGATGCTCTACCAACTGAGCTATTCCCGCTCGGGATCCATCAAAAAAAGGCCAAGATGAAGATAAACAAGGCCTAGACCCCTGTCAACCACGTGTATAGCCTAAATTCAGACCACTGGACCGCGTTGGGTGGCGCACGCTTTGTTCATTCCCCAAGCGCGCCGTATTTGAACAATCTGAAACGGTAGCGCTGCTGATCCCGCTGGTTCTTGGCAATGACGCCATGCAAATTTTCATCCCACCGGGTGTACTCATCCACAAACTGATCGGCCGCGGCCTTATCGCCCGCATATTGCACGGCCAGCACCTTGGCTAGCAACTTACCCACCACTTCGTGATATTTGCCGTAGTTGACAGTCATTTTCTTGGAGGCCGGGTCAAAGCTCAACAATCCATGCTCTAAATAGAAGTTCCACTGCATCAACTGCATCGTGTTGTACGGTTGGTCCCGTCGCGGCTTGTTGTTCTGGATCACCCGCAGGATCCCGCCGGCGTAAACCGACCGCAGTTGGCCGTCCGTGTAATAGCCTTGTTTGTGCAGCGCCTCGGCAACAAACAACGAAACCAGGTCGGCCTTCATCTCTTCGAGCAAGCTGGAATCGTCCTGCAGTGCCTCGTCCAGATCCCGGTCGTCCCGCGTGCGATCGACGCCCAAGTAGTGACCCACTTCGTGCCATAGCGTGCGATAGAAATTGCCATCTGCGGTGAGTTCATCTTTATGATCGGACGCCACGGCTACTTGAAAATTGTTGATCGAAGCACCGGACAGATCCGGATTCCGCATAATGTTAGCCCGCAGCAAGATCGTTCGGCCATAACGGCGGGCCAGATAACTCTCGTTCGGCAAAATGGTGGCCGTATTGCCGCCGCAGAACCGCGTGTTGAACCTGCCCGTTACCGGCAGTCCGGCGATCGTGCGCAGGTCCTTCTCGACGTAGCCGTACCAGCCGCCGCCGTAGGCCGAGCCCTGGCTGCTGGGCCTGTTGTCGCGGCTCATCAGGCTGGCGAGGTCGTCGAGCTGGGGACCGAGCACCGGCCCCATCACCGCGTCGGCGATCTTGGTCCACGCCCTGTCCATGATCGCTGCGCCCGGGTGGTCGATCTTGCCGTCGAGGTCGACATCGAGCCGGCTACCACCCTGGTCGCGCCAGTCACGCAGGATGTCGAGCATCTGCTGCGCGCGGGCGCTGGGGGCGCCGCCGCGCCCGAGCACCGCTTCGATGCCCTTGAACGACTCGACGATGCGCAGGTCCTGGGTCGCCGCGTAGTTCATGGCGGCCACGGTGTCGGCGAGACTCAGGTCGCCGCCGCCCGAGACGTGGTCGACCGCTCCCTCGAGCAGCTCGTTGCGATGCACGGAGCCGTAGGTCCACGTGTCGTCGGCGGCCTGCCATCCAGCCACCGGCTTGTTGTTCCAGTTGAGGATCGTGCCGTCCGCCGGCGCCGTCCCGTGCGGGTGCTTGTCCTGGCTGAGGAAGCCGCGCCACTCGTACTTGCCGCTGCCCCAGGTCGGCAGGCCGAGGTCCACCTGGGGGTGGCGCACCGGCAGTCGCCCGCCGGAGAACATCGCGATGTCGTCCTTGTCCGCGTAGAACCAGTTGAACGTCATCTCGATGTCGTTCGCGGCGTCGAAGAAGCTCTCGACGTCGTGCACGGAGCCTTCGTTGAGCTTCGCGAACCCGAACGCGCTCATCAGCTCGCGGTTGCGGGTGGTGCGCGCCGACGACAGCGCGACGCGCTCGCCGTCGACCGTCGCGTAGCCGATCACCGGGCCGTGGACCGTCTCGTTGAAGACGACCGGCGTGCCGGCGCCCGACCCGACGCTGCCGGCGTCGAACGTCGTCATCTCACGACACTGGCCCTTGCCCTTGCCCTTGCCCTTGC
>JBDSEC010000284.1:0-3874 GCA_039920205.1 Pyrinomonadaceae bacterium | reverse complement strand
GGCGACGCTGAAAGATGCCGCGTTCATCATGTTCGGGCCACTGTTTTTGCATTTTTGCGTCCTTTATCCGGTTCGATATCAGTTACCCTCACGCAAGCGATGGCTGGGCGGGCTGATCTATTTTCCCAGTTTGTTCCTTCTGGGACTGACCGCGTTGACCTACTTGAAGCCTTCTCAATTGGGAAGGATGGGGATCAATCCCAATTGGGATGTCGTTGGTTTCTTTATCAAGGCTACGTTTATCCACTTTATTGCCGCGATCTCTGCGGGTGCCGTTATCCTAGTTGCACGGTTCCTGCGCAATCGGCAGGCAGTGGTCCGCCAGCAGTTGAAATGGGTCGTGTGGGGTTCCACGTTGGCGGTGGTGCCGCTAACGCTGATCTACGGATTGCGTTTCGTCTTTAATTTGCCGGCCAGCCGCTTGGCCACCGGATTGGCGATTCTTCCGTTGGTCCTTATCCCGTTGACGTTTGGCAATTCGGTTATCCGCTACCGCCTGATGGACGTAGATATCGTGGTGCGTCGCGCGGTGGTCTATGCCCTGACCACGCTGGCGATCGCCATGATGGTCGGCTCGGTGGTTTTCTTTGCCGTCTTATACGCGCTGGACAGCAGCGATGTGTTTAGCCGGCTAACTTCCGGTACCCTGACCATTCAATTGGTCATCGTCGTCGTCTCCATGGCGGTCATTGTCATGGTCGCGGCGCCGATCAAGAACTTCCTACAGGAACGCGCCGATCGATTTTTCTATGGCGAACGTTACGACATGCGCCAGAGCCTGTTGGATTTTGGCCGTACCTTGTCCGCAACTACCGGCGTTGACCAATTGTTGAACGCGTTGGTGGGGCGTTTGCAGCAGGTCCTAAATGTCGAACGGGTAGCGATCTTTGTCGAAGACGAAAATGCGATCGGGGGCTATCGACCCGCCCGGATCGTGGGGCTTTCCCCGCAACTCACCGTACCGTCAAATTTCCGCGAAATGATCCGGGCGGGCTCGTCCGAAAACGGCGTGGTGCGGGCCGACGATCTGGAAAAGTTGGATGACACCTCGAGCGTCGTCCGGCACGAATTGCACTACTACGTACCGTGCGTCATCCGCGGTCGCATGGTCGCGGTCATTGGACTTGGGCGCGCCGCTGACGGCAGTTTGCTGTCGTCCGAGGATGTCGGCATCTTGCGGACGATCTCCGGGTATGTTGCGGTGGCGATCGAGAACAGCCTGCTTTATCAGGAACAACATCAACGCGCCGCTGAGCTCGAGCTATTGAAGGAATTTAACGAGTCGATCGTTGAGTCGATCAACGTTGGTTTATTGGCGGTCGATCTGGATGGGCGGGTAAAGAGTTGTAATTCGTCGTTGGAAAAGATCTTAGGCATTCGCCGCGACGAAGCGATCGGTACGTTGGTGGCGGAATTGTTCGCCGAAGACTTCGCCGAGACGCTTGAGCAGGTATTGGGTCGCGAGCGTTGGCACATCACTGAACTGCGGAATATCTACAAGCTTCATACCGCAACGCGTGACGGACGCAGTTTGGTGTTGAATATTGCCTTGGCTCCGTTGCGGGCTGATTCGGCCGGCCGAACCGGCGCCATTATTGTTTTAGAAGACGTGACCGGTCGTATTCGACTGGAAGAGCAACTGCAGCAGCGCGAAAAGTTGTCCAGCATCGGGCTTTTGGCCGCCGGCGTGGCGCACGAGGTGAACACGCCCTTGACCGGAGTATCTTCGTACACGCAAATGCTGCTGGGGATGATGCCGGAAACGGATCCCAAACATGCCTTGTTGCAGAAAGTTAAGAAACAGTCGGAACGCGCTTCGGATATCGTAAATAATCTTCTTAATTTTTCGCGCACCGGCGATGCGGCGGAATTTAACGGGATCGATGTTCATCGGGTGTTGGACGATACGCTCCAATTGTTGGAACCGCAATTCCGGCGCAGTAGCATAGACATCGTCAAAAATTATGGGGCTGAACTGCCCGAGATCTATGGTAATGCTGGGAAGCTACAACAGGTCTTTACTAATTTGCTTTTGAACGCCCGGGATGCGATTCCCGGCGGTGGCCAGATCTCCTTGGTCACGACGTTAAATTCCGATGATTCGGTTATGGTTTCTGTGATAGATACCGGTATCGGGATCGCCTCAGAGAACATTGCCAAAATTTACGACCCCTTCTTTACGACTAAGGGGGTCGGTCGCGGAACCGGATTGGGTTTGGCGATCACCTACGGCATCATGCAAGAACACGCGGGCCACATTTCGGTAGAAAGTTCGCCTGGTGCTGGAACCAAGTTTCACCTCTCCTTTCCCACGGCCGAATCCAACGCGCGTTTACAGTTGGCAGCGGGCGACTAAGCTAATTTATCTGTTCTGCATCGCCGCCGGAATTCTTGGCCTCATTACTGGGGCCGAATGTGTTAAACTTACTTTTGTTGGTCTAGCCCTAAAGCCCCGTTCGGAGGCCGCGTAAACGTGATAAGGGAACAAAAGCCAGGGAAAGATATCGACAACGAAATTGAGAGCGCGTTGATCGATGCCGACCTGTTTGTGAAATATAAATCCCCCGAACGCGCCGTGAAGCGGTTGAAGACTGCCTTGGAGCGTCACCCGCTTTCGGTGCAATTACGCGAACACCTCCGTGAAGTTTCGATCATCACCAATCACCAATCAGAAGCGGCCCGACAGTGTTTGGCGTTGGCCAGTCTCTATATCGAACGTGACGATTTTGACACCGCCTATGACCGGTTGTTGGAGGCCAAGACGTTGGATCCGCGGATCAATATCGCGCCCGGCCTGGATGCGATTCGAAAGGCGCGCCGTCCGGATCTGCAGCCCGGCCAAGCCTCGGTAGAACATCGTGATGCTACGTTCGCTGGTGACATTGGGTTGATCAGCATTTTTGACGTTATCCAGGTGATCGAGAATTCGCGGCTTACTGGTTCGTTGGTCATCAATAACGAGATCATTGCCGGGCGACTACTATTTAATTCCGGCCGGATCGTTGATGCCGAGATCGGACACGATTCCGGTGTCGGTGGTTTTCGGAAGATAATCGAAATGACCAGCGGCGTGTTCGATTTTGTGCGTTCGGAACAGGGATTTCCCATCGTGATCATGGCCTCCAGCAATACCAACCTCATCTTGGACACGCTTCGTCAGGTGGATGAGGAAAAGGAAAATGACCATTCGCCTGCGCCTGGACCGACGACTACTGCGTAGGTGCGGCAAATTTAATTCAATCCAATAGGATGCGGGAATTCAACACCTCGGACCGTTCAAATGCGGCCAGTAACCTCAAGAATTGGCTATAATTTTTTCCGCGCGAGTGCTGTCGAATTATCTCGGACGCGGTAAGATCAGCGCGCAGGATACAATCTAAGAAATCATAGTAATCCGCCGCCGCTTCCGTCGGCATTTCACGCGCATAGGTGGTCGTTTGCACGGTTTCGGAGGTGAAGCCGGAAAGCAGATCGAAAACGTGGTCCGTGGTTATCTGCTGCCCTTGTCGAGCCAAACTGATAGGAATGCGTAATTCAAAAAAACGCAATCCTTCTGCCGTGGTGACCCGTCGCAATTCTTTGGCCCCCTCGCCGTCAAAGGGCGATTCAGCGTCCACCAAGATACGAAGCAAGCGCGGCTGATCTTCGAGATCGATGGTGTCTAACGCCAGTTGGATACGGTCCGCCAGAAACTTTTCGAATTGGGCCTCGATCGGATAATTTATTCGACCCAAACACCCCACCGATTCACCTTCACCGGCCAGGTCAACCGACAAAGACGCGGGACAATCGGCACAGATGGCCGTCTCGCGTTGCATCAATTCGACCTCATCGGAAGCATTTTCAATGAATTGAACCTTTTCCGCGGAGGGAA
>JBDSEC010000283.1:0-11974 GCA_039920205.1 Pyrinomonadaceae bacterium | reverse complement strand
CGCACGAGAACCGTCAAACATAGATCGTGCCGCAGGTGGGCCGGTCAATATCGTCGCCTTATATTTGAAGCGCAAGATCGCCAAAGACCCGGCTTTTGCCGGTGTACCCAAGGCGGCGCTTGATGCCTATGCCAAAGGCATGCAGGGATTGGAGAAAAAGGACGAAAAGAAGGCGCTGGAACAGTTCAACAAAGCCCTGACCGAATACCCTGATTTTTCGCAAGCCTTGACCGAGGCGGGCGCGATCTATATCAAGCAGAAGAATTACGACAAAGCTATCGAACTTTTGAAGCGGGCAGTTGCGCTCAAGCCGGAAAGTTTTGATGCGCATTTCAACTACGGCGCGGCGCTGTATTACAAGCCGGACCTACCCGGGGCGGAAGCCGAATTCCGCACGGCGATAAAGCTGCGCGAGGCCTCGGCGATGTCCCATATGTACCTGGGTTTGATCGTGGTTAAATCCAAGAAGTACGACGAAGCTCGTGACGAATTGGATAAAGCGATCAACTTGCCGGGGGGCGCGAACATCGCGCAAGCGCATTTCATTTTGGGCGGTCTCTATTATACGCGGGACCCCAAACGGGCGGCGGACGAATTGGAAACCTACCTTAAGTTGCAGCCCAACGCACCGGACGCCGAAAAAACCAAGAATACGATAAAGGAACTGCGTGCCAAGCAGGGCACTTCATCGGGCGGTTCCAATTAGTTGCGATTTAGGCTGCCAAAGCAAAGGGCGTGGTGATCTAGCCGATCACCACGCCCTTTGGCTTTACTAAAGTTCAATACTAGAGATCCAATAGATGGCCCATCTTTTCCTTTTTGGTGCGCAGGTAGCTTTTAGCGCACCGCGGGGGATCGACCTCGATCGCCACGCGTTCGATGATCTTCATACCGGCGTCTTCCAGCGCCTTTAGTTTCAACGGGTTGTTCGAAATGACCCGAACCGCGCACAAGCCCATATCGAAAAGGATCTCGGCACATTGCTGGTAATCGCGCGCGTCAACTTCAAGCCCCAACTGTAGATTAGCATCTATGGTATCGGCCCCCTGGTCCTGCAATGCGTAGGCGCGGATCTTATTCAGAATGCCGATACCGCGCCCCTCTTGTTGCTGATATACGATCGCGCCGCGTCCCGCTTCGTCGATCATGCGCATGGCGGCTTCCAATTGGCGTCCACAATCACACTTGATCGAATGAAATACATCACCGGTAAGGCACTGCGAGTGGATCCGCACCAGGGCCGGCTTTTCATCGCGCAGGTCTCCCTTGTAGATGACCACGAATTCTTCGTCGCTGATCAGTGACCGGTATCCCGCAATACGGAATTCGCCGAAATCGGTCGGCAGCCGTGCGTCCGCGACCTGCTCTACTGAAACGATCGCCTCGCGCGGCCCGCACGGAGCAATCATCTCCGGCTGTTTAGTTAAGTCTTGCATGATGGTATTGCTTGATCCGGCCGGCGAAACACACACCTGAATAGTACACTCGTTCTAACCCAAACTACCGGCCGCGCCGGCGGGTTCATTCGCCAAACCGAATACAACTTGATTATAGGAGTAGCCGGACAGTGGCGACAAGCAAGGCCGGTCGCCGGGAGTGGATGAGTGTAAGGAACAAACGCGTTGCCGCCCTGGCCCACCGTGCGCTAAGATTCAATGCAGGGCCTTTCGAATCGAGAGATTGCGGCTTCCTAAAATAGTGAAAGCAAAGGAATTGTGAGCCAACCCCCAACCGACAAACCGATCAGCGACACGTTGCTCGCGAACAAGCCGGCCGGGATCGTCCGTGGTACTCGCGAATTGCGCCCGGCGCTAGTGTTTTTACGGGGCGAACTGCTGGCGGTGCCGATCCCGCTGGAACGCGACGTCGTCACATTGGGCCGCGCGCTCGAAGCCGATGTGCGCGTGAACGATTCGCGGGCCTCGCGGCTGCACTCGCGCATCTCGGTCGAGCACGGCGCCGACGGCGCCGAGACTCGCTTTCGTATTGTCGATCTGAATTCGACCAATGGCACCATCTTAAATGGTCAGGCGATCACGGATGCTTATTTGCTTCACGGCGATAAACTGCAGATCGGTGAACATTTGTTGCGGTTCGAGCTATTGGACGAGATCGACCGCGAATTCCAGCGGCAGATCCATCGCCTGCTAGTGCACGACGAACTGACCGGCCTACTTACTAGCAAATCGTTCTTTTCCGAATTGCGGCGCGAAGCCGCTCGTGCGGCGGCCGAAGAGCGGCCGTTTTGCGTGCTGATGATGGATCTGGACCATTTTAAAGGAGTAAATGACACCTACGGGCATCTGACCGGCAGCCGCACTTTGGAAGAGGTCGGGGGCTGTATCACGCAAGGATTGCGTGCAGGCGATGTGGCGGCTCGCTTTGGCGGAGAAGAGTTTGCGGCCTTTTTGTTGGATGCGGATATTGCGCAGGGGCTGGTCGCTGCCGAACGCGTCCGGCGAAACGTCGAAGAGCACAATTTCGTCGTGACCCGCGCCAATCCGGTTGATGGCCAGCAGACCCATCGGGTGACGATCAGCATAGGTGTGGCCACGTTTCCCGACGACTCGCGCGACCCGATCGAGTTGGTCGAATTGGCCGACACCGCGCTCTATTGCGCCAAGCGCCAAGGCCGCAACCGCGTTTGTGCCTATCGGCAAATGGCGGAAGAGGTTCCGAATGGTGACCTGCCACCGCGGAGAGAGTAGAAGAATTGGGTCATTGGGTCATTTGGTGATTGAATCATTGGTCGATTGGTTGTAAGTGTCGCGCCTTCTGGGTTGGTAGTATCGCTTTGGGCGGGCTTAATGGTTTTGACTACTCAGAACAGGCAAATGGTAAAAACAATCGCAGAACCTCCGAGACAATGACCAAATGACCAAATGACCCGATCACCCAATGACACAATGACTCAATTTCCTACCCTCTCAAATACACCTCTGCCGCATCCAACCATTGGCTTTTTGCAACCTTCCGGCCCGGACGGCGTGAAGGATAACGCGGTAAGATAGTCGGCGCAACGAATCTTTGAGCAGTTGCGCCCCCGGCAAATTAGCGTGTATTCTTAAGTTTTCCATGAGTTTTCCCCGAACTTCATCCGCAATAATCGGGAATTTGATGACATCGTGAGCAATCAGATCAATCTTAGCCGTCTAAATATCTCCAGCGAACCGTTTCGCAATCGGACCCTCCCCTGGGTGGTAGTTGCCGTGGTCGCGTTCATTTCGCTGGTACTGCTGGTCTATTTCGTCGGCGAAAGCCGCGCCGTGACCGCCCGGGCCAATGCCGAAGCCGCGCAGGTGGCAAAGCTTAAGGAGCAAGAAAAAGAGCTCAAAAAGCGCGCCGGCGTCATTAATAATTCTTTGACCGCCGAACAGAAGCAATTGATCGTTGCCAGTCACGAACTGATCGACCGCAAGTATTTTTCCTGGTCGTGGTTGTTCGAGGATCTCGAAGCCGTGTTGCCGTCTGAGACCAAAGTTACACAGATCAATGTTCGCGAGGTCAAACAGATCGAAGGCCGAACCGTGGCGGATCTGCAAATGTCACTGATGGGTAAGAACTACATAAGCGTAACCGGCATGATCTCTTCAATGGACCGTAGCGGCGTATTTCAAACGGAATTGACTGAGCAGAATCTGCAAAAGGGCGATCAGAAGAATTTGACCGAATGGACGCTGCACATTATTTACCGGCAACGGGCCGGGACGCCGGTCGCGTCTCCGGCGCCGGTAACATCGGCCGTGAAAGCTTCGTCCGACCCTGATACCGTGGCGGGTCTTCCCGCCGGATCCGGAGGTAGCCGATGACCGGTGAACGTGAATTGACCGCGCCGGCCCCGGCCGTGCGCCAGGTGCGTCCTGCGCCTAAGGGCGGTTTGATCGGTCCGGCCGAGATCGTCGGACTTTCGCTAAGCGCTTTGTTGCTGTTGGCCGCGGTCGTCACTTACTTCTATTTGGTCATGCCGTCGCGTTCGCGGCTGCGGAATTTGCAAAGCGATCGGGCGGCGACCGAAAGCAGCATTAAGACGATGACGGCGTTGGTGGGCACCAACAATGACACGACCCAACGGGTTGCCGAGTTGGTCAACAGCATAGCCGCGTTTGAAGGTTCGGCGCTTTCATCGCGAACCGCGGGTCGCAGCCAACTTTATGAGCAACTGAACCAGTTGATACGCGCGAATAATCTGCGTAACACGGCGGGGCCTTCCTATACCGCGATGGAGCCGTTGGATCCCAACGCACCCGCGTCCAGCCGCACCAAATCCGGCAACGCGCGTTTTCAAAGCTTCTATCCAGGTATTGGGGTGAACGTAACGGTCGAAGGCTCGTATGCCGCCATCCGGCGATTCGTGCATGATGTCGAGGCGCTGCGCCAATTTCTGATCGTCAACGCGGTCGAACTGGAAGATGTAACGGTGAACGATTCCGGCACATCACCCGGACCGGTGGGAGATCCCAGGATGTTGAATCCCCGCGCGCCGGTGCCGGCCCCATCGGCAACCCGTACCGGGACCAGTGCCGTAAGCTTGCGCCTGGATCTGTCGGTCTATTTTAGACGGCAAGATAGTCCGGCGAATCCGTTATAGATATGAGGTATCGCGGACGGTTTCCGCGGAATTGGGAGAGTGTGAGAAAGGAAGGCCGGTGGAATTATGAAATTACTAGAAGGAAAAACTCCGGCTGAACGGAATAAGCTGATCGCCGCCGTAGCGTTGGGCGTGATCTCGTTGTTTGCGCTGACCTACGTATTTTTTGGCGACTCAATCTTTGGTTCCAGTACGCCGAAGACAATTGCGGCGCCGACGCCGAAACCCACGCCCAAAGGTGGAAGTTCGTCGTCCACCGCATCGAAAACGACTGGTGGTGTGGACGAGATCACCGACTACTCGGTGTTCACCCCGATCTCTTACATTCAACCGCAGCCACCGGAACCGGCCGTGGGGCGCAATGTGTTTGCGTTCTATGTTCCGCCACCGCGGGCACCGACACCAGAGAAGCCGGTTAAGCCTGAGCCGCCGCCACCGCTCTTGTTCTCGAGTGTTACGCCGGCGAATGTATTCGCGCAAACCGGCGACTTTATGCTGCAGGTTTCGGGTGACAAGTTTACGCCGGACAGCCGCATCTACTTTGACAACACGCCGTTGGCAACACGGTTCATCAGCCCGCAACAATTGTCGGCTACCGTACCCGCGGCCATGATCATGAATGATGGTCAACGGATGATCATAGTGCGGGCGACCGATCCGACGATGTTCTCGAACAACGGATCGTTTACCGTCGCCGCTCCGCCGAAGCCGCAATATGATTACGTCGCTTTGATCGGCGACCGCCATTACCAGAACGACGTGGCGATGCTAAAGGCAAAGGGCGGATCGAAAGATCTGATCAGTGTGCAGCGCGGTGATGTGGTTTCGGGCCGTTTCCGGGTCACCAGCATCTCGGAAAGCGAGGTCGCTTTCGTGGATACCAGCCTGAAGATCAAGCACACCCTGCCATTTAGCAGCGATAAAGGCGGCGGAAGCTCGAATTCCGGCGGCAGCTCGAATTCCGGGGGCAATCCAGGCATGTTGAGCAATCCGAACGATATTCGTCAAATGCCGCGGGGACGTTTTGAGCAGCCTACCTTAGTTCCGGGCCAGTCGATCCCGGGCATTCCGGATAGCATTCCGCGCTACACGCCGCCGTCACCCGAATCGAAAGAGGACGTTGACGACGAGGACGACGGCAAACCTTAGTTAGTGATCACCGTCATGAAACGATCGAACCAGCTAGCAACAATAATAACGCGCTGCGGTGAACGCGGCGCGTCGTTGGTTGCCTTGATGGCGTTCATGTCTTTGCTGGCGATCCTAGCGATGGCGGTCGCGCCGAGCATTCATCAACAGGCGCAGCGGCAGAAGGAAGAAGAGGCGATCTTTCGCGGCGAGGAAGTGGCCCAGGCGATCCGTCAATACATGATCATCACCGGTCGATTGCCGACCTCGATGGACCAATTGACCGACGGCTTGGCGGTACCCGGCCGCACCACTAAATTACAGATCTTGCGTCCGGTCGCGGCGATCGATCCGCTGTCATCAAAGGGCGTTTGGAAGTTGGTCAAGTCGCGCAGCCAAGAAATTGTAGATTTTCATCGCCGCGTCATGTCGTACAACAATGGCCGCTTGCCCGACACGCGCGATCAGAATTTACCGGTGTTCAGTCAAGAGTTAGTGCCGCTTGCTTCAGTCGTAATCGATGAAGAAGGCGATGCGGAAGATAAGGCGCCGGGCGATGAAGACGCGTCGGATAATTCTTCTGGTCCATTCATTGGCGTCGTCAGCCGCGCGCGCAAGAATTCCGTCATCACTTATTACGGCATTGGCCGCTATGATCGGTGGATCTTCACTCCACTTTTTCGGTAAAATCCTCAATAAAATCGCAGGAAATTGGCTCGTGGCCCGGCGTGATCGGACGCGCGCGAATCGTCGCGTTAGATCCCGATTGGACCAGCGCACCCGCCCGTTGTGAGGGTGGTGATTGGTCCAGTCATGATGGTGGTCGAGCGCGGGCGGTGGCGGCGCGCACCGGATCCAATTGGACCAGTCGATTGGACCAGCTTGCGAGTGGACCAGCGCGAAAGAAAATTGCGTTACGTTAAACCCTCGAACGTGCACTAAAGTGTCAAGCGAAATAATTTTCCGCAAAAAATAATTTACGATTAGTGCATTAAGTTGTTGACATCTTCTCACTTTGAGTTTATATACCAACATGTTGTGTGCGTGTTACTCTAGTCCACAAGAGGGATTGTAGTACAGCATCTTGTGGTCTTCATCAATTAAGCTAAGAAGGAGCAACAACACTATGGCAACTAAAAAGGCAGCAAAGAAACCCGCAAAGAAGGCCGCGGCCAAGAAGGCCCCAGCCAAGAAAGCTGCGGCAAAGAAGCCCGCCGCCAAGAAGCCGGCCAAGAAAGCCGCCAAGAAGAGATAGTTCGGAGCAGTTTCTATTCGTTAGATTTTTACCGTTACGCATCACAACATTCCGCGGTCCATTGGACCAGCATCAAGGAGCGGCCACTGCTACAAGCGCAGCGAGCCGTTCCTTTTTTCTTTGCCCTATGATCAACATCGCTTTGGTTGAACCCGAGATCCCGCCGAACACCGGCAACATCGCCCGGCTTTGCGGGGCGATGGCCGTACCCTTGCACATAGTTGGTGTGGCGGGATTCCGTTTGGATGATCGGGCCGTGCGCCGCGCCGGTCTGGATTACTGGCCCGAAGTGGATTTGCACCGCCACCGCGACCTTTCGGCCTTAACAACGGCGTTACCGAACGCGCGATTCCTTTACTTCACGACCAAGAGCGAGCGTTCCTACCTGAATTGGGAGTTTTCGCCCGATGATTGCTTGGTCTTTGGCCGCGAGACCAAGGGATTGCCGGATGATCTGCTCCAAGCCAATTGGGATCGGTGTTTGACCATACCAATGATAAATCCGCGCATACGCAGCCTGAACCTGTCCACCTCGGTCGCAATAGCGTTGTCAGAGGCATTGCGCCAAACTCGTCCGTGATCGCCGCCTTTCAGGCGGGTTATTAAGAGCGAGAGTTGGGGGGTTAACACTGAGGGTGGATGTCTTGCGGTGAAGGCGATTGTTTGTAGCCCCGCCTTCAGGCGGAATCGTTCCCAACCTGCTCGTTAAATGGAACGGACGTTTACGCTACGGTTCCGCCTTAAGGCGGGGCTACGAACGCCGAATGGTCTTTTACCAACTCGCACTACTGATTGCTTCTTCTTTTCCCGGAATTCGATCCCCACTTAGCCCCTGAACCCCGCAACGTGGTATCATATCCGTTTTGACACTACGGAAATTTTATAACTATCTGATTGAGACATTATGGAAGACGCAATAAAGGGAATTAGAAATATCGCGATCATCGCGCACGTTGATCACGGCAAGACGACTTTGGTGGATGCGATGTTACGGCAATCGGGAACGTTCCGCGCTAATGAAGCGGTGCGTGACCGCGTGATGGATTCAATGGATCTGGAACGTGAACGCGGCATCACCATCATGGCCAAGAACACTTCGGTCCGTCATGGCGATTACAAGATCAACATCGTCGATACCCCGGGCCACGCCGATTTCGGGGGCGAAGTCGAACGCGTGCTCAAAATGGTTGATGGCGTAATGCTCTTGGTCGATTCGGCTGAAGGCTGTTTGCCGCAGACGCGCTTCGTTTTGCGCAAAGCGTTGGAAGCACGCCTTCCGACCATCGCCGTCGTCAACAAGATCGATCGGCAAGATGCGCGACCGGCAGAGGTCGTGGATGAGATATACGATCTTTTTCTGGATCTGGACGCGACCGAAGAACAGATCGAGTTTCCGATCCTTTATGCCATATCGCGCGACGGCATCGCTAAGCTGAATCTTGAAGACGAATCGACCAATCTCGAGCCGCTCTTTGACGAGATCGTTAAGACCATTCCCGCACCCAAGGCATTGCGCGAAGATTCGTTGCAACTTTTGGTGGCGAATTTGGACTACGACGCCTACGTCGGACGTTTGGCCATCGGCCGGATCTATTCCGGTGAGATCAAGCTGGGCGAGCAAGTGGCGATCGTCAAACGCGACGGTACGATCCAGAAGACCAAGGTTTCGCAGCTTTACAATTTTGAAGGCCTGAAACGCGAATCGATCCAGCGTGCGGGTGTCGGCGAGATCGTCGCCTTGGCCGGAATGGAAGGCATCGAGATCGGCGAAACCATTACGACCGTGGAAAACCCGCAGCCGCTGCCGGTGATCCATGTGGACGAACCAACCATCTCGATGATGTTCGGCGTGAACAACTCGCCCTTTTCGGGTCGCGAAGGTAAGTATGTAACTTCCCGTCAGATCCGCGAACGCCTGGACAAGGAATTGTTGGCCAACGTCGCCATCCGCGTTGAGGATGCCGACACGCCGGATCAATTCAAGGTGTCGGGCCGCGGCGAACTGCAACTCGCGATCTTGATCGAGATGATGCGCCGCGAAGGTTACGAACTTCAGGTGTCGAAACCTGAAGTTATCACGCGCCGCGAGAACGGTCAGTTGTTGGAACCGATCGAACAAGTGGTGGTCGATTGCCCGGATGATTTCATCGGCGTCGTTACCGAAGCGATGGGCCGCCGCAAAGGCCAGATGATGAAGATGGTCAATCACGGCACCGGACGGGTCCGGTTAGAGTTTGAAGCACCCTCGCGTGGGCTCATAGGCTTCCGTAGTGAGTTTTTAACCGAAACTAAGGGTACGGGCCTGCTTAACACTCTTTTCTTGCGCTTCGGCCCCTGGATGGGCGATATGCGCGGACGTTCGACTGGTTCGTTGGTTTCCGATCGCGCCGGCGAGACGACAACGTATGCGTTGTTCAATCTGCAAGAACGCGGAACCATGTTCGTGCGTCCGCAAACGAAAGTTTACGAAGGCATGATCATCGGCGAGAACGCCCGTACGGTCGATCTGGATGTTAACGCGGTCAAGGAAAAGAAACTGACCAACATGCGCGCGGCATCGGCCGATGATGCGATGCGCTTGGTTCCGGTCAAGGATCAATCTTTGGAGCAGTCGTTGGAATTCATCGCCGATGACGAGTTGGTCGAAGTCACTCCGCAGAACATACGCCTGCGCAAACGCGTGTTGCGTTCCAACGAACGACCGAAGAAAGAAAAATAATGCAGTAGCCACAGAGGTCACAGAGAGATTTTGGGAATTGGGTCATTGGGGTGATTGAGTCATTGAAGCCAAACGTAAGCGCTAAACGATTGTGGGCGATTCCGAATCAACGAAAACACAATGACTCAATCACCAAATGACCAAATTCTCCTCCGTGTTCTCTGTGACCTCTGTGGCTAACTTGTTTATAATTTAGTCATGACGGATCAACTTTCATCGAAACGGCCGGATCGTCTCAAATTCCCCGGCCGCATTCTTTTTCTAACCGAAGACACTGCTTTAATTCGCGAACAACTGCAGGGCCTGGACCTGGCGTACGATCCGGAACGGCCGTTGATGAATAACATCTCGACCGACGAGATCACACCCGGTTGGGTCTGTTTTTATTACGACGAGACCTTGGGGCAATACGTCTATGCCGGGATGCGCGATAATCCGGCGGTTAAGGACGCGGTAAAGAATGGCGGTTTTTCGGTCGTGGTGTCGGGCCTGTCCAAAGGCTGTGGTTCGTCGCGCGAAACGGCGCCCTTTGCGGAACAGGCGGCCGGCATTCAGCTGGTCATTGCGCAAACGATCGAAAAGATCTACGGACAAAATTGTCAGAACATCGGATTATTGACCTCGACCGATTTCGGATTGATCGAACGGATCGCTAAAGGTGAAGAGATCCCGCTGACCCAATTCACCAACGGATTGGATCCCATCTCGGCCGACATCGTCGCCCACGGGGGATTGTTCAATTACAACAAAGCACGCTTGGCCGGCGAGATCGCTCCGCCGCCGTTGGGCACACCCGCGCGGCCGATGAATATTGTCGAGAAAATAATTGCGCGGCATGCTTTCGTGCGCGCGGGCCAGGTCGGCGTCGAAGCGGTCAAGCCGGGTAACGCGCTGTTTGCGGTGGCGGATGTGCGTTTCTCGCATGAATACGTAACGCCGATGGCCGAATCGTTGTTTAACCAGGCATTGGGACGCGAATCGCGCGTCACCGAACCGGAATCTGTCTTTGCTTTCCGCGATCACCTTACGTTTTTGGGCAAGGTGATGTCGCAAAAGCATCGCGAAATGGGCTTGCTGGAACACGCCAACGGATTGGCGACGACCCAGGCCGCGTTTACCGAGCGGCAGGGGATCCGCCTCTATGGTGAGAATCCCGACGGCGGTTCCGAGGCGATCTGTCACAACGCGGTGGTTGAGGATCTGGCCCTGCCCGGTCAAGTAGTGATCGGCACCGATTCGCACACCTGCATGGCGGGCGTGTTGGGTTGCTTTGCGTTTGGGGTCGGTTCGACCGACATGGCGAATGCTTGGTACACGAAAGACATTCGGATCAAGGTGCCCGAAACCGTTCGCTTTGTTCTGACCGGCCAGCGGCGCGCGGACGTGGCGGCCAAAGATGTGATGCTGAAGATACTGGCCACCGATTACATGAAGCAGGGTAAAGGTATTGGTCAGGTGTTGGAGTTTGCCGGCGACGGATTGAAGGGATTCTCGATCGACGAGCGCGCGACCCTGACCAACATGGCGGTCGAGGCCGGCGGCACCACCGGAATCATCGAACCGGACGAAACTACGCTGGAATATTTGGTGAAGATGCGCGGGTTAGATCCAGACGTGATCCGTGCGGGATTCTTGTCCAGCGACGCGGACGCCGAATTCGCAGCCGATTTTGTCATCGATCTTTCCGAGATCCGTCCGATGGTGGCGACACCGGGCGATCCGCGCAACGGCGTCAACATCGATGCGTTGCCGGAACCGGTAAAGATCGACGCGGCTTACGGCGGGTCCTGCACCGGCGGCAAGATGGCCGATATGGACATGTACGCCGCGGTGTTGAAGAACGCGGTCGAGCACGGCCGCCGGGTTGCCGATGGCGTGCATCTTTATCTGCAGTTCGGTTCGCAGAAGATAAAGCAGTACGCGTTGGAGCAAGGCTACTTGGAGATCTTCGAGCAAGCCGGCGCGGAAATGATCGACCCTAGTTGCGGCGCCTGCATCAACGCGGGACCGGGCGCATCGAGATCGCCCGAGACCGTGACCGTCAGCGCGCAGAACCGAAACTTCCCCGGCCGCAGCGGCCCGGGACAAGTTTATCTGGCGTCACCCTACGTGGTCGCGGCCTCAGCGATCGCGGGTTATATTGTTGAACCGGACGAGTTTTTGAATTGATTGGAAATGGATTTCACCACAGAGCACACGGCGCAGCCCGTTTGGGTCGCAACCAAAATTTGGCTGATCTTGTTTCCGGCTCCCCCTCTCCCTTTGGGAGACGGGGGTTGGGGGG
>JBDSEC010000282.1:0-15489 GCA_039920205.1 Pyrinomonadaceae bacterium | reverse complement strand
CGCTGAAGATCAGTGGCGTCGCGATCGGCGTGATCTGTTGGCCCATATAAGGCACCAAGGGTGAACCGCCCGAAACGTTGGCCAGCATGGGCGCGCCGGTGACCACGGGTTGCGGCATCGTGGCCTTCCAATCGGTCGCGGCCAATTCCGCGAACGAGTAAGTGCGCGGCTCTTTCCGCCGGCCGGCGTCGGACCCGCCGCCCTGCGCGAAGATGTCGATCATCTGCTTGATCGGGGTTACGCCACCGATCGGCTCCTTCGAAAAGGGAAAGCTGAACGCGATCGCGCCCGCCAAACGGCCGTCAAAATAGACCGGCGAGCCCGACATGCCGGCGAAAACGCCCGTGCGCTCGGCATTCTTTCCCGATAACTTAATGATGATCGCCGACTGCCGCGGGTTGGGAAACCCGGGCAACACGCCCAGCACTTCCACTCCGAACTCTTCCGGCACCGTGCCGGAAAAAACGGTGTAGGCCACACCCTTCATGCCCGGTTTGATCTCGTCCACGGAGATGAACCGCGCATCACCCGCAGCCCTAGCCGGCGTGGTGGCCGGCGCTGGTCCCTGACCGAATACGGCAACACCGGAGAGAAAGAGACAGGTAAACAAGCTAAGGGCGACAAATCTTCTCAACATCTAAAAACCTCTTAGAGAGCGTGGCAAGTTGGAAACAGAAACTAGGGTCAATGAACGAACGCTGGCCTTCATTATCAGTTATCCTTGGCTAATTATCAATAAATTAGCGATTATCGTTGATTCTTAGACGCCATATCGGCATTCGCGGATGCACGCCGCTTTTATTTATCCGCCGGGCTCGGGTCATGATAATATACGGCTCCTTTGAATCCGCCCTTATCGTCAATTGAAGCATTTATTCTCGTCGGTGGCGCGTCGCGCCGCCTGGGCCGGGACAAGGCGCTGCTCAGTTTGGACGGAAAGTTGTTCATCGACCGCATCGCCGAGGCCTTAAAATTGGTGTCCAACCGCGTTCGTTTGGTTGGTTCGCGTCAAGCATCAAGCGGGGAAAGTTACGAAAACGTTCCCGACCGCAATCCCGGTTGGGGCGCGCTAGGTGGAGTGGAAACCGCGCTCGCTGCCAGCGAGTCAGAGTGGGCCGCTATCGTCGCTTGCGACCTGCCGTTCGTCACGGGCGAATTGATGACCCGGATGGCGTCCTGGCGCCAGAACTTTGACACAGTCGTTCCCGTACAAACGGATGGACGCCAGCAACCGTTGTGTGCGTTATATCGACGCGACCCGTGTGCGGAATTGGCCCAACAATTGGTGAAAGAAGGCGCCCGTCGTCCGCGCGATCTTTTGACCCTGGTAACGACACGATGGGTAGCGCCGACGGAATTGGCGGACCTGGCGGGCGCCGAACGCTTTTTTCACAATGTAAATACTCCGGAAGATTACACGCGGGCAATGGTACGATAGACTGTCAGTCCGCCGATTCGGTGCGCCCAACTCGCTTCTGCGTACTAAAAGGCATCGACTGGTTCAGTGACCGATCATACGTTAAATGATGAGACTTCGAAGACGCGGTAGATTTAGAAGATTGCGCCCGCTGTTGGCCGTGGTCGTTTTATTGGCCGTGGCGGTGGCTGCTTTCTCGATCTGGCTGGTTTATGGCGCGGCCCATCCCCCCCGCAACCCATTCCTGGCAAAACCCGAACAATTTGCTTCGCTGAGCGCACGCGGTGTAAAGGTCGCCGAAGAGAAGTGGGAGAATTCCGACAAGACCGAAGCGCACGGCTGGTTGTTGCGCGGCGAACCCGGTCGTCCGGCGGTGGTTATTTTGCATCGGTACGGCGCCGACCGTTCCTGGTTGTTGAACCTCGGGGTAAAGCTGAACGAAGCGACGAACTTCACTGTGCTTTGGCCTGACCTGCGCGGACATGGCGAAGCCGCTAGCGTCAAATGGACCTCGTTCGGCGGTTGCGAGACGAACGACACCTTGGATGCCATTAGATACCTGCGTACGTTAAAGACGCCGCAAGGCGATTCATTGGTGGGCGAACGCATCGGTCTTTATGGCGTCGAGTTGGGTGCCTATGTGGCGCTAATGACGGCCGCGAATGATGCCAGCGTTCGTGCCCTGGCACTTGATTCGGTGCCGGCCTCGTCCGAAGACGCCTTATACAATGTGGTCAAGTCGCGTTCGGCATTCGATCTGGGCGCCTTGCGCCCGTTGTCGCGTTTGGGTGCCAAGCTCTATTTTATGCGTTGCTATAAAAACTTTGCTTCGTGCCAGGCGGCCCAGACGGCGGGCAATTTGCCGGTAATGCTGCTGACGGGCAACGACTCGCCGGCGTATCGGGATTCGACCATCTCGCTGGCCGAATGTTTTACGGACCGGTCAAAGGTGGATCTACAGAAGGATCTGCCGCTGACGGGGTTGAACCTGCCGGCCTCGACGGGCGAACAATCCGAAGGGTATGACCGGCGCGTTATCGATTTCTTAGCTAAAGCCCTGAACGTGGCGAAATAGCGCGACGGTCGTTTCAGATTACCTAGGTCGTAGAAAGTAACGGACCGCGCCTAGCCGGGACCGCGGGCGGGCGGCCCGCTGGATGGGGTTAGCTCGACCTCAGCCGCTAACGCACGGCGTTCGTTGAAAGCCATTCGTCTACTCGACTCCTCCGCAACGCTGCGGGCGAGCCGCCCGCGGTCCCAGCAGAGGCGTGTGCTTTTTGATCTAAATGAGAACCTTAGGGTGCACCAGTATTTCGGATCCTTACCACCACCAGCGACACCTTCCCGTTATTACCAAGAATCTCTGATTGCAGCGCCGTTGCATCCGTCAATTGGCCCACATATTCACGGGGAACAATAACCAATACCGGTCGGCCGAGCATTCGGGTGATCTCGGTGATCGGCGCTACGCCTTCGAAGCGGGTCTGTTTGCCGTCGGGATCACGGTGTAGGCGATCACCGATATTCGGTGGCGCAAAGACCGGTGCGTAAAATTCCGCCGAATGCTCGACCGTGTGCAGGTCCACGATCGGAGCGTTGCCGTATCCCCGTGCGGCCGCGGTCTTCAATAGATCGCGCACGGAACCGCTGCCCAACAGCGGCCCAGCCAAACAATTGATGGCGACGATACCGGCCAACACCATCGCCAGCGGGATCGCTCCGGCTCCGACGGATCGGCGTTGGCGAACAAACCAGATCGCCAAACAACCGGCGATAACCAGGGGCAGGAAAACTGCGATCAAACAATTGAGTTCGACCAGATCGCGGCTATAGATATAGACCCCGCCGCCGAGCGCCAACAGCACCAGCAACAACCCGGTGAACTGCAGGGCGCGACGCGAAACACCGGTTTCAACGAAATGCGCAACGCGAACGCCGATCAGGATCGCCGCGCCCGGCAAACCGGGCAAGACATAGCCCGGTAGCTTCGATCCCGAAAGGGAAAAGAAGAGCACCGGAAAGACTAACAACGCCAATCCCAGGAATTGCAATCGCGTGGCGGCATCCGTTGGCTGACGCCACTTTAATTTACGCAGACCGACAAAGGCATCGATCAGCATCGGCGTCCAGGGCAGCGCCAATCCCAAGATCACGGGCAGGAAAAACCAGAACGGTTGCGGGTGCAAATATTTGTTCGAGGTGTAACGGGCAAAGTGATGCTCGATAATGAAGTCGTGAATGAATTCCCAGCGATGCCGGGCGATCACCGGTCCATACCAGATCGCGGCGACGGCCAAACCCAGCGGCGCGCCCCATAACAAGCTGAGCCACATTCGTCGTTCGGGCACACGGCGCTGAAACAAAAAGTAGAGAAAGACGATACCGCCCGGCAGTACGATCCCCAACAACCCTTTGGCCAAGAGCGAAAGACCCACACTTACATAAAAACCGGCCAAGAATCTTCGCTGCTTGACGTTATCGCTTTCGTTATCCGCGGCGAAGAAAAAGGCGACAGCGGCCGTCACCGTCGCGGTCAGAATAATGTCGAAACTGGCCCCGCGTGAAAAGATCATTGCACCGGCGCTGGTAGCAAATGCCAGACAACTCCATTGACCCCAACCATGGATCGGCCGACCGTCCGCATCCTTCAACTCAACCCGGCGGGCCATCCAATAGACAAACCAGGCCGTCAACAAACCGGCGATCGCTGGACCCAGACGCGCGGCGAACTCGGAAAAGCCGAACAGTTCGTAAGCACCCATCATCAGCCAATAAAGCAACGACGGTTTTTCGAACCAGTTGTAGCCACCCAACGAAGGGGTAATGAGATCGCCACGCAGGAACATCTCGCGCGCGACCTGGGCATAACGCGGCTCGTCCGGGCCCATCAACGGAAAATGGCCCAGCCCGTATAAGTAAAAGATCACCAGCGCCAGGAAGATCACGAACCAGGCGCGGCGCGAAAAGTAGTTAGTTGTCATTCAGTTGTACGATAGGTACTAAACCTGTCGCGTAAGCTTGGGTATCCTCAAATTTTCAGTTCTATTGCGGTCGCTACGTAACTTGAACGCTTCCAAACGTCGACAAGCTAAAGCATGTCGTACTTCTCACGTCGCTGTTTTCAGCCAACAGACCTGTTGGCTGAGCTCGGCCCGATAAATGTACGGTAAACTTGAGTTTGCCGACGCCGCGGAGCCCGACCCTCAACGTGAAACCGTTCAAGCTAAATCATCTGTGTAGCGTTGTTAGGCACAAGCATCGGCAGACTAACAGCCTGCCGCAACCGCGCTTACAACTCGCTTATCTAATACCGGTTATCGTATCATCCCTGAGTATCAACCAAGCGGACACTGGATTCAATTCACGGGCCTTCAACCCAACTGGTCGCCAATATTTATGCCACTTTTACGCACCGCCGCTATCGGCGTAGGAAGCCTCGGGAAACAGCACGCGCGCGTACATCGCGACCTTTCGGACGAAGGTTTGACGGAACTTCGAGCCGTTTGCGACGTCAACGAGGCGACGGCTCGATCCATTGGCGCCGAACGTTATGTGGAATGGACGACGGATTGGAAGTCTTTAATAGGCAAGGTAGATGCCGTCAGCCTGGCGACGACCACGGAATCGCACTGTGAAATCGCCTGCGGGCTGTTGGCGGCCGGGGTGCATGTGCTGGTGGAAAAGCCGATCGCGCGTACCCTGGACGAAGCTGACCGGATGATCGCGGCCGCCGCCGAGGGCGGAACCAAGCTGATGGTCGGCCAATTGGAACGGTATAACGCGGCCATGGTGGCGCTGCGGCCGCTGGTTAAAGGGCCGCTCTACTTCGAGATCCACCGTATTGGCGCATTTACTGCAAGATCTTTGGACATAGATGTAGTGCTGGACCTGATGATCCACGATCTGGACATGGTCCAATGGTTGGTCGGCGAAGCGATCGCGGTGATGGATGTCCGCGCCGTGGGTATTCCGGTGTTGACCAAGAAGGTAGACGCCGCGAATGCACGGATCGAATTCGCCAACGGCACGGTGGCCAACATCACGGCATCGCGCATCGGCATGGAAAAGATACGCAAAATGCGCTTCTTTCAGCCGTATGATTTCGTAGCGGTCGATTACGCCACCGGATTTGCTTCGCTTAGTGGATTGGCGCCGCCTTCTGGTGGTAACCCATTTCCGACCGTGCGGATCAATCGACTGGAAACCGTTGACATCGAACCGCTGCGGGCCGAGATCGAAGCTTTCGTGCGCGCGTGTAATGGTGAAACGGAGATCCCGATCACGGGGGCCGACGGACGACGGGCGTTGGCGCTGGCGCTGCAAGTTTTGGAACGGATCGACGAGCATGCGCTGCGTGCTGGGCTGAGCGAGTTGACGAAGTGATCTGCGCTGAAGGCGCCGGAAGAAAATAGCCAGAGGCAAGGCTTTGCGCGGCCTCTGGTCCAATTGGCCGAGTGGTATTCGCCCTGAAGGGGCGCCAGATGGTTGCGCACCTTCAGGGCGCGGTTCGGTTAGGGATGATTCCAGACGTTTCACATCTGGCTATTTTCTGATGGCGTCTTCGACGCCCAAAAAAGGCTGGAAAAGGTTAACAACCCGGCCAACATTTGCTAGGATTAGGGGTAAGCAAGTTTGACACTCTCCCCCGACCGGCATCCGCGCCGCGAGATGGCGGGCATCCATTTAGGGTTTGACCGCAATCCAAACGCGCTTGAAGATGGGCCGACCGTGCGTCGCCCGCTACCGACCAACCACTTATTGTGTTGATGCTGCTGGGGTTATCCCGCTTGCGATTGCTTTAAAAGGAGCTCGAAAGCCATGAAGAAATTTGCCGTACTTACGGTGCTCCTCTCCCTATCGCTGTCTCTGATGGCGCCCGTGATGGCGCAAACGCGTCCGCGGCGAGCGCCGGATACGACGCCTGGCACCACTACTACGACTACGCAGACTCAATCTACGCAGCAAACTACGCAGCAGCCTGATAGCGGATATTACGATCCCAACAATCAGCGTCCCACGACCGCGCCCGTTCTAAAGGGTTCGGATGGACGACCGGTGACCTCCCCGCCGACCAGCAGCACTGGCACGCCGGACCCGGCGACCCAATCGACGGCGCCCAATGACCCGCAGGAGGTGGACGAGGACGAGGTTATCAAGGTCGATACCGCGTTGGTTAGCTTACCCGTTAGCGTGACCGACCGCGACGGTAAGTACATCCCTAATTTGAAGCAGCGCGATTTCAAGATCTACGAAGACGGCGTTGAACAGGACGTGGCCTATTTTGCGCCGACGGAAAAGCCGTTCACCGTCGCGTTAGTTATGGATATGAGTGGTTCGACCAAGAACCATTTGGGCGAGATCCAGGATGCCGCGATCACCTTCGTGGACCAGTTGCGCCGGGATGACAAAGTCATTGTCATTTCGTTCGACGACGACGTTCATGTTTTGGCCGAAGCGACCAGTGACCGCCGCCGCCTGCGTAGCGCCATCCAATCGTCGCGTCCCGGCGAAGGGACCAGCCTCTACGAAGCGGTGGATTTTGTGTTGAATCAAAGGTTGAAGCGGATCGACGGTCGTAAGGCGATCGTTTTGTTTACCGATGGCGTGGACACTAGTTCCCGCAAAGCGACCTATCAAAGCAACGTATTGGATGCTGAAGAGGATGGATCGTTGGTTTACGTGCTGCAGTACGACACGTTTCAGGATATGAATGTCAGCAGTGGTGGTGGTAATTATCCGGCACCCAAACAGCGGCCTACCTTGATCGACGCGATCGGTGCGATCCTATCGGGCGGCAGCGCCAATGTTTATGGACAACGTCGTCGCAGCGGTGGCGGGGTTGGTACTAGCGAAGAAGACTACCGCCGGGCGGATTCGTATTTGCACTCTATCGCCGACCGTACCGGAGCACGGGTGGAGCGCGCCGACACGATCCAGGATCTGGACAAATCATTTGGCATCATCGCCGAAGAACTAAGGCGGCAATACAGCTTGGGCTACTATCCCAAGGCGTCTTCGGTGGCGGGCACGCGGCACGCGGTCCGCGTTCGGGTGCTGAAACCAAACCTGGCGGTCAAGGCACGTAATAACTACATTACGGGCGAACAGACCGGCCCGAAAACCGGCCCGCAACGTTTGGCTGGCACTGCCGGTCAGGTGCGGTAGGGTTTGTTTGCTAGTTTGTGTGAAAGGGACCACGAAGGTGGTCCCTTTTTTTGTGAATCAACATCATCGCCGACGGGCGTGGCTACGCCCATTAGCCGACACCTTGGCCGAGCATGAGGCAAGGCGTTCGCGTTTGAAGGGCCACGCGCCTGAGTCAAGTTGGGTGGGTTGTCTGTATCAAAGGAAATGCAATCTACGGAAGCTACGTCCAAAAGCCGGGAGCGCGGACATCCTTGTCCGCAAGCTTGCGCAGCAAGCTAACGTAAACGGAGACTCAACTTTCGGGTAGGCGCACCCCGTAGGCGGCTCGCCAATTCATGCCGGAAAACTTTCACATTTCCCCTTCAACGCCCGATTGCCCAGCTTGACCGAGCCCGCAAAGCACGGGGGCCCAGAAATAGAACAGTGCGAAGGCTCCTGCACCCACCGGTATCGCCAAACCAGAATTCGATGCGATTGCACGATGTTTACCGCGCGCAGTAAAATGACGCCACAATTTACTTGGGGGGAACGTATGCCATGATCGACAACAAAGATGCCCAGGCAACCAACGATTCGAATTCGCATGAGCTGACGCGCCGGGACTTTGCCACGCTTTTGGTGGGAGCTGGACTGGCCGCGACCGTATCGTCTATAGCCGCGGCCGAGGTCGCCGTTGTCGAAACCGATGTTAAGGTAAAGACGCCGGACGGGACCTGCGACGCGGCGTTCTTTCATCCCAAGTCGGGATCCCACGCCGGGGTTTTGATCTGGCCGGATGCGTTCAGTTTACGGCCGGCCATGCGCGACCCGGCGCGGCGCCTGGCGGCCGAGGGCTATTCCGTCTTGGTGCCTAATCCGTATTATCGAACGGGTAAGGCCCCTTTCACCGATGCGTCGAAATTCGATTTCTCGAATCCGGCCGATCTGGCCAAACTTACGCCGCTGCGCGCGCCGTTAAACATTCCGGGCAATATTGAGAAGGACGCCGCCGCCTACGTCGCCTTTTTGGACGCACAAAAACAGGTTAGCAAGAAAAAGAAGATCGGCTCCCAGGGCTATTGCATGGGCGGAGCGATGGTGGTCAAAACGGCGGCCTCGTTACCGGGCCGAATTGGCGCGGGAGCGTCGTTCCACGGTGGCGGCTTGGTTACTGACAAACCCGATAGTCCGCACCTCTTGGCACCGAAGATCAAAGCTCACATGTATTTCGGAGTGGCCTCGAACGACGATGCCCGCCAGCCCGACGCCAAAACCAAATTGAAAGAGGCGTTTGCCGCGGCCAACGTTCCGGCCGAGATCGAAGTCTATGCCGCACTCCATGGCTGGTGCGTACCAGATATGCCGGTTGACCAGGGCGTTCCCATCTACAAAAAAGCCGAAGCCGAGCGGGCCTGGGCGAAATTGCTGAATCTATACAAAGTATCGCTGGGTTAGCGAGAAACTTCGATCGATCGCGGCGTGGCTAGTCCGTTGCCCGCGAATTAAAAAAGGACCAACCATTCATGAGCTTCTCCGAGATTCCGGTACCAACCGTCATTTGGCGGAATCAAGCGATGCCGGGCCACGAATCGTGCCGACTGCTGCGCGTCGATGATGGATGGCGCATTGACGGCGCCGCCGTCTTTGTTTACGAAGGCAAACCCTGCCGATTGGCTTATCTGGTTGATTGCGATGCCGACTGGCTGACCCGGGCGGCCGTGGTGACCGGTTGGGTCGGGGACGAATCCATCGATGTGGTCGCGGCGCGCGACGATGAATTTGTTTGGAACGTCAATGGTGTCGTTGTGCCCGAAGTTGACGGCTGCACCGACATCGATCTGAACTTCAGCCCCGCGACGAACACCCTTCCGATCCGTCGGCTGGTGCCTGAAATTGATGACACGGTGGCCGTGCGCGCGGCCTGGCTGCGCTTTCCCTCGTTCAAGTTGGAAGATTTAGAACAGAGCTACACCCGGTTGGACCAGCACCGATACCGTTATGAAAGCGCGGGTGGAAGTTTTGTCGCAGAACTCAACGTCGATGACGACGGCCTGGTCATCGATTACGGCGACATTTGGACGCGCGAAACCGGCGGTTGAACCAATCGGTCCCCCACTACCACCGTTTAGAGGCGGTCTCTGACCGCCGGGGACGGAACCCGCGAGGCCCGGCGGTCAAAGACCGCCTCTTAACCTTCACACGATGTCGAAGTGGTCCTCGACCGCCGCCGCCTTCCGTACGCTAACGAACACCAACTCGCCACGCAATCAGTTACATTCAACCATCAGAGGAAAAACCCTATGTTAAAAGAGAGCAAAGCCTTCGCGGGCTTCTCGGTGAACGATCTAAAGGCGGCCAAATCGTTTTATGGCGAAACGTTGGGCGTTGACGTGAAAGACGGTTCCGAAGGATTGGAACTGCAGGTGGCGGGCGGAACACCGATCTTTATTTATCCCAAATCAAATCACGAACCGGCCACCTATACCGTACTAAATTTTCCGGTCGATGATATTGAGAAAACGGTGGACGAGTTGGTCAAACGCGGCGTGACCATCGAACGTTACGACGACATGAAGGCTGACGAAAAAGGCATCGCCCGTGGCCACGGAATGGCCATCGCCTGGTTCAAAGATCCGGCGGGCAATATTTTGTCAGTGATCGAAAGCAACAAATAACGCCCGGCCCGATGATGATGATCAAGGGGTTCCGCCGTCCGAGGGAAATGATGATGGGATCCAATGTGGCTGAATTGATACGCCGGTGCTATGCGGCGTATCTCGCACGTGACCAGCAAACCGTAGCCGATTCGTTCAGCGAAGATTTTCGGTTTTCCAGTCCGCGGGATGATCGCCTGACCAAGACCGAGTATTTCGAAACCTGTTGGGAGGGCGGCGATCAGTTTGTCGCGTTCGATATTGAGCAGATCTTGGTAGAGGGATCCGAAGCCTTCATTCGGTATCAAGTCGAACTAAAGGACGGCAGCAAATTTCGCAACACGGAATTTATGCGGACCCTCGAAGATCAGATAGTCGAGGTCGAGGTCTATTTCGGGCGCTCGGACTCGGCTGATAAGGGAGAGGAAAAATGACCATTGCTACGACTAAAACAACCAGCGAAGCGCAGATCCGCGCGCTGATCGATGAACGGATCCACGCCGTACGTAACAAAGATGTCACGGCGGCAATCGCTCACACCTCGGACGACGTTCGTATGTTCGATGTGGTCAACCCGCTGCAAAGTTCCGGGTCGGCGGCGTCGCGGAAACGCGCGGAGGAATGGTTCGGTTCGTTCGATGGCCCGCTCGGGTTCGAGATGACCGAGTTGGCCGTAGCCGCCGGCGACGAGGTCGCGTTCGCCCACGGACTCAGCCACGTCAGCGCATCGAAAGCCGACGGTGGAAAGCTCGATATGTGGTGGCGCACCACGCTCGGTTTCGGCAAGATCGACGGCAAATGGATGGCGGTACATGAGCACAACTCGGTGCCGTTCAATATGGAGAACGGACAGGCATCACTGGACCTGAAACCTTGATGCGCGCCCGATCGGTTCCGCTCTCTCACCGGCTCGGCTCGGCACCCACCTTGACGCTGTTTCGCTTGGTGCGTTATTGTTTTTGTTCGCATTGTGCAAAGCGCGGGCGACTATGGGGCCGTAGCTCAGCTGGGAGAGCGCATGACTGGCAGTCATGAGGTCAGGGGTTCGATCCCCCTCGGCTCCACCAATTGAATCAATCACTTAGGGGCAGCCACTCGGCTGCCCTTTTTTTTTATGGCTTATTTGTGTTTTTCCCGCTACAATCCCACCCGACCAGGCAGGCAAACAAAAACTGGTTAAAACGCCAATACTACCAAGCGTCCAGACAAGAATCGCTACCGTAATAAAGGAAGGGTGAGATGCACACAAACCTCACTGATCCTGCGGTTGAAAATGAATTGACAGCGGCGTCAATCTCGGATCGACCAGTCGAGACATTGGTTTTCCGTAATATAGTTTCGTACCTCGTTTTGTTGCTACTCCTGTGGCAGTCGTTCGGCGTTGCCAATGCTCAGATCATCAAAACCGATTCCCGCGGACGTCGCTGGTCTCAGTTGATCGAACCCCCTCCACCTGATCCGAACTGGGACAAGCTTCGCGAACAGCAGCTCACTCTTGCTCAACGGCTCAGCGAATTGGGGATTACGGCAGAGTATAAGGTAACCGGCGGCGAAGATGCCGGCGGTCTAGTTGAGTTGTTACCGGATGGTATGCAGATCTCGGGCGCGCTGATCGAAGGCGACCGGTTCAAATTCGAACTTGGAGCATTGTTGCCTAAACCACCGGGAGCCATACGGTCAGCAATGGCCAAGGTGTCGCTTGAATTCAAGGCAAACACTCCCACTGTCTCCGAGGTCGGCTTCGAAGGTCCAATTTCACTCTCTACGAAAATTACTTCGAGTGTCCGTTATGACCAGATCCATGATCCGAATTGGTCCGTGGGCGTCGAGATCCAAAAGCTGTTTGCCAAATTCAAAGGCGAGTTCGCCAATGGAGAGGTAAATCGCACGGTTGAGATCAGTCTCATCAATCTTTTCAATAGTGCCCGCGGCCTCGCTTCCCCCGATAATCTTCCGCGCGATCTGATCATCAAGGTCGAAACCGTAAAATTCTACAATGCAGTCGTCAAGGCCATTAAGGAGGAGGTTGCATCGACGCCGGACGCGGGTTCAAAGGTTGTCAAGGGACTGTTCGTTCAGTTCAACCCGGTGTTGATGGTCGCGGCAATGCGGAACGATCGTTCAATGCTCGCGGTCCAGAACGCGGCAAATGTGGTTCAGCAGGCGATGGCACGTCGGTTCCCCAAGGGCGTAAAGATCCAGTACAACGACGAACTGCTGGGCGAAATGCTGCGACGGGCAAAAGGAGCTCCCAGTTTGACATCCCTCGCTCGTGAATTGGAGTTTTCAAAGACCTCCGCCGACGCTGAGTCAAAAGTCACAAAGTATATTGAAGACCTCACGTCCGCTTACAGATCAACCGAGCTGCGCGAATCGCCGCGTGTGTTGACGATGATATCGCTAAAACGGCTCGTCACGGAGGCCGAGAATTATCGCGACCGGTGGCGTACATTGCCGGAAGATCTCGCCACGCCCGGCCAGATCGGGCGTATTGTTGGTTACCGCATCGACCTCCCCAACGACGATATTTACTTGATCGGGATTCCGTCCGCGACTGCCTCAATGCTTAGCCTAGACGAGATCATCAACGGCGTCGCGGCGGCGTTTGTTAATAACGAGTCACCGTTCTGCAGCCTCGATCCTGACCCGGCGAATTTGGGAGGGGTCCAAGCCGTTCGGGTCGGTGGCGTGCCGATGAATTCGCGCTTCGCCCGTACCATGCTCGATGCCGATTATCTGATGAAGGAGATAAGCGCCGGCATCGTCAAGGTTGACTCGCGGGACTATAAACCCATTGATTCGATCTTGCGCGAGCGCAGCGATCGCGCGGAACACCAGGTGATGAGTCGCCTGTGGTTTTATCCGGTGCCACATCGTCCGGGCGATATCGAACTCTCCGCCGACGGGCAGGTCGTGTTCTTTTCGGGAGGAATGCAGGTGCTTTCCGAGCAAATGGTTTACTCGCGCGATGGCCTGGTTGGAACCGGAAGGTCCGATGCGATCACGAATGAGTTAGCTGTTGGATTTACCAAAGCGTTACCCGAGATAGAGAAGCAATTCGCCGACATCGGCCGTCTTCACGGTTTGTTTGATCTCGTTTTATTGGGACGTATCTGGCGGCAAATGGGGGTGAGATCACAATGGATAGATCGGTTGGCAACGTTGCCCGCTGCAACGCTGGCGGACCGGACTTATGACGGAGTGACCGCAAAGGTCTATTCCGGAGCCACCACGGACCTCGACCTTTATTTTACCGGTGGTGTTCGTTTGCGAGCCTCGGCAAGTAAACGGGCGATGCTCGTCGTCAACGACCCTGCGCAGACGATAATTCGTGATGCATCATTAAAAGAAAATGCTGCGGTCGCAACGCAATTCGAATTCGGTCGCTCACTTCCCTCGGCGGCAGGCGCGATCGAGTCAAGTATGGATGCCGTGACCATCACCGGAATGATCGCTCGTGGAGAATTTGACCGGGCGACGACCGAGATCCAAAAACTGCTGGCCGCTGATCCGTTCGACCCCGAAGTTTGGTGTCTCAAGGCCGAGAACGACTTGCAGCGCTCGCGCTTTGTATCGGCGATCGACAACGCCGAACGTGCGCTCGAACTTGCTCCGGACGATCCCGAAAACCAGGTTCGTGCCTCGGTAGACCTGTTCACGGCTCATTTTATGCTCGGTGAGAGCGAAGACGCGCTTGCGGCGGTCCAACGGGCCGCTCAATCGGTGCCGGACTCGCTGTCGGCGAGGCTTTTCAACGCTGACGCTCTGGCGGCCCTGGGGAGATTCGAAGAGGCGCGGAAGGAGTTTCGCTCGATCCAACGCGCGTTTCCGTATTCGGCCGAGACGTACCTCCGATTTGGTCTCTTTGAAATATCCGAGGGGAACATAATGACCGGCAAGAGAGATTTCATCGATCGCGCGTTGATGCTGAGCCGAGCAGACCGGGACATTTCCGCAGCGGAGTCCGCGCTCGCGCTCGCCGAAGTCGGGATGGCAACTCTTGAGGATCCGGAAACTCATTTGCAAAAAGCTGAAGCCTTGGCGACTAAAGTTCTCGGGGACAAGTCGTCTGGACCGCTGTCACGTTTGCGAGCGCTAACCGCAAGGTCGATCGTGGCCCTGGCCAAAGGCAACGTTGCCGAAGCCGACGCGGTCGCCGAACAGGTAATGCGAATCACACCCGCTAACCCGACGATCCTGCTAACGATCGCTCAATGGGCTTATTATAGTAAGCGGCCCGAGTTGGCCCTCCAGTACCTAACACGCGCAGAAAAGATCGCACCGAATATGCCTCTCGTCCGAGCGGTCGGTGCGAAGATTCGAGGTCAGCAATGAAAAACATCGGAATGATCACGATCATTTTGGCGATCGCGCTGGCGGGTTCAAGTGGCGTTCTCGCTCAACGCCCAACTCCTACCCCTAAGCCGACGCCACTGACACTCGCGTTTCAGCCGACGCCGGGCGAGCTGCACGAGGTCGTCACGCAATGGACCGAGACCGAAAACGACGCGCAAACAAATATCTCGTTTGGCGCTCAACTGTTCAGTATTCCAACTGCGGTCGGGCAAACAATTACCTTCCGGAAAATAAATTCACTTTGGAAAGTGCTCGACCGAGACCCTAAAGGGAACACGGTAATTGAGATCACTTACAAGTATGTCCGTACGGTACGAACATTTGGACGTGTGGTCGATGCTTGGGCGGACTTTCTGGTAAAAGAGCGAGGATATGTCGTGGTGTGGGACACCCGCCGAAAAACCGCCGAGATCAACCCCGGTTTTGCCGGCTTGGAACAGATGCCAAAGAACGAGAAGGTGGAGTTCTTCATTCGCTATTTCCGCGATATTGAAACGGTGCGTCAGGCCTTGGCCAACTATCTTATTAACCATCCGTTCCGGATAGTCGTCGATAAACAAGGCCGCATCACCGAGGTACAGGACATGGATCTGCTGCTCGATCAGTACCGTACCGAATTGGCGAAACTGACCCCGGATTTTCAAACTCGTGCCAAACAGGACGCGATCGTCAATGCATTTCTCGGCGAGGATGCGGTTCGCCAGTCGCTTTCAGTTTCCCAATTGTTGCCTTTCCCTTTGAAACCGGTGACCGTTGGCGAAAAATGGTCGGATTCATATGAGTTCACGGTTCTGGGCAAGAAAGTACCGGTGACGCGGGAGTTTTCGGTGGTCCAGGGTTACCCTGAGTATTACGAGCTGGTTGGAAAGACAAGCTACAGTATTGCTCCACGCGAGAACGACAAAGAAATAAAATTGCTGGGTACCGCGGAGATCT
>JBDSEC010000281.1:0-18013 GCA_039920205.1 Pyrinomonadaceae bacterium | reverse complement strand
TACATTTCGACCGCGCGTTGGAATTCGGCGTGGCTGGCGACATTCCAATCGACCGAAACATTGGTATGGGTATCGGTGGTCGCCTTGACGCCCCAGGTGCGATGCTCTTCGTCTTCGAACAAGTCGGTGACAAAGCCGGCCTTATCCAAAGCCCCTTCGATCACGGCTACCTTTTCCTGGCTCTCAAAGATCGTGCGGATCTTCATGCCCTCTTCGCGCAAGAGCCCTTGGCGGCCGTTCAACGCATCGAGCACCACCGTCAGCATCCGGCGGTCGCCACCTAGTCGACGGAGCGCCTTTTCGCAGTAGCGGTTGAACTCGACCACCTGTTCCAACACCCTGGCCAGATCCTTGCCCGCCAAAACCACGCCTTCCGAAGCCGTATTGATCGTAAGATCGTTGGTCGCCTGACGCATTAAATAGCGCGTCATCGACTTTTCATCCTTGATGTACTCTTCCTTCTTGCCTCGTTTTACTTTAAACAACGGCGGCTGCGCGATGTAAATGTGGCCATTATCCACCAGCCCGGCCATCTGCCGGTAAAAGAAGGTAAGCAGCAGCGTACGGATGTGCGAACCGTCCACATCGGCGTCGGTCATCAAGATGACCTTGTGGTAACGCAGCTTGGTGACATCGAAATCGTCTTTGCCGATGCCGGTGCCCAGAGCCGTGATCAGATTCTTGATCTCGCCGTGGCTCAGCATTTTATCGAACCGGGCTTTCTCGACGTTCAGGATCTTACCCTTTAGGGGCAGCACCGCCTGATTTTTCCGATCACGGCCCTGCTTGGCGGAACCGCCGGCGGAGTCACCCTCGACAATATAGATCTCGCACAACGCCGGATCGCGTTCCTGGCAATCGGCCAGCTTGCCGGGCAACATGCTGCTGCCCATGACCCCTTTGCGGACGATCTCGCGGGCTTTACGGGCCGCTTCGCGAGCGCGGGCGGCGTCCACGGCCTTGGAGACGATCTTTTTCGCCACGGCGGGATTCTGCTCGAAATACTCGCCCAGCTTTTCGTTCAGGAAAGATTCCACCGCACCCTTAACATCGGAATTCAGCTTGCCCTTGGTCTGGCCCTCAAACTGCGGCTGCGGCAGCTTGACCGAGATGACGGACACTAAACCCTCGCGCACGTCGTCGCCGCTGAGCGAGGTCTTGAAATTCTTCATCATGCCCGACGATTGCGCATAGGCGTTGATCGTGCGGGTGATCGACGAACGAAAGCCGGAAAGGTGGCTGCCGCCGTCAACCGTGTTGATGTTGTTGGCAAACGAATAGACCTTCTCGTCGTAACCGTCGTTATATTGGATCGCGATCTCGATCGACAGTGCATCCGCGACCTTTTCAAAATACAACGGTTTGTCATGCATCAGGACCTTGTTGCGGTTCAAATGCTTGACGAATTCGGCGATGCCGCCTTTGTAATAAAATTCATGGCCGCGTTCGGTCTCTTCGCGCTCGTCCTTGATGGTGATGCGGATGCCTTTGTTCAGAAAGGCTTTCTCGCGCAATCGCTCGGACAGCTTGTCGAAACTAAAGACCGAGACATCAAAGATGGTCGAATCGGGCTTGAAGGTGATCTTGGTCCCGCGTTTGCGGGTCTTTCCGGTCTGTTCCAGCTTCTCGACCGGAATGCCCGCCTTGTACTCTTGCTCGTACGTCAATCCATCGCGCCAGATCTCTAACCGTAACCATTCGGAAAGAAAGTTGACGCACGACACACCCACGCCATGCAGACCGCCCGAAACTTTGTAAGCATTGGTGTCAAACTTACCGCCCGCGTGCAGTTTGGTCATGACGACTTCGGCGGCGGAACGCTTTTCCTGTTTGTGATAATCGACGGGAATGCCGCGGCCGTTATCGATCACGGTGATCGAATCGTCCACATGGATCGTCACATCGACCGTATCGCAGTAACCGGCCAAGGCCTCGTCGACCGAGTTATCCACTACTTCATAAACTAAGTGATGCAGGCCGATGTCGCCGGTCGAACCAATGTACATCGCGGGGCGTTTACGCACGGCATCGCGGCCCTCTAAAACCGTGATGGAAGTTGAATCATATGCTGTTGGTTTATTCTTCGACATTTTTGAAATAGGTGCTGCTAATCGTACGCTCCAAGTACTAAAAACTACGCGCTAAAATCCGACCAATTCGGCCGCACACAACGGCCCCGTCAATCTCCGCCCATTACGCCTTCAACAGCGTCTTCGGACGGTCCTAAATCTTGCTCAGCGGCTGCGCTGGCGCCGGCCTCGATCCGGTGGCTTACAGCGCGCCCTACAAACTGTTCCACCACGCTTTGTTTTGAGGTCGTGACAAACGTTTGAGTGCGCCCCTCCAGGTATTCCAGGAGGCTAAAGATCCGCCCGCGGTCAAGTTCCGCGTCCACATCATCGTAGAGGAATAGAGGGTACTCATGATGCCAAGAATTATATACCGAAAGTGCTGCTAAATCAAGTGTTATCAACGCGCTACGCTGTTGTCCCGAGCTTCCGAAAGCCCGTAGATCGTGCCCGTCAAAGAGAATTTCCAGATCGTCCCGCTGGGGTCCGATCAGGGCGCGGCCGGCGGCCAGTTCCGCGGGTAGCCGTAACTCTAATCGCTGAGCGAATAAGCCCGGGTAATCGGTCAGATCACCATGCTGCTCCAGTGACGAAACGTACCGCATCGCGACCTCTTCGCGCCCAAAAAAACGATGCTGTAAAACCGCGGCCAGGCGGTCAACGAAATCGCGGCGGAGGCGGTCGATCTCGGCGCCGAGTTCGACCAGTTGGGGATTCCACGGCGCAAGCTGGTTTTTGACGTCGGCGAGGGGCGTTCCGGCCTCGGCCGCGTCCTGCAGTAGACGGCTTTTTTGCTTCAACACGCGGGCGAAATCCATCAACGTTTTGACATAGGCGGGATGCAAGGAGGCCACCCCGCGGTCAAGGAAACGCCGGCGTGCCTCCGGTTGGCCGCGGATGATCTCTAACTCGTCCGCGGTGATTGCGATCACATCCAATTGGCCCAGATAACGATGGATCGTCTCGCGCTTGCCGTTTACGGAAAGCACCTTGCTATTGGCCTGCAGCGTCACTTGCAGTTCGCGCGACGTATCAACTCCTTGCTCAACCACGCCGCGGATAACGGCCAGGCTTTCGCCGAAACGGATGGTTTCCGGTAGCCGCGAGGTACGGAATGATTTGCCGGTGGCGGTGAGATAAATGGCCTCGAGCCAGTTGGTCTTGCCCTGGCCATTCTCGCCGTGGAGGATGTTTAGGCCGTCGCCCCACTGGACCTTCCCGCTCAAATTCCGAAATTGGTGGACCTCAGTCGAGCGGAGCAGCATGGGGTGATTTTAACACGAGGGGGGTGGAGTAAGCAGTGAGCAGTAAGCAGTGAGCAGCCCGACGCTCCGCGAATTGCAAGTTGAAAGAAAACATTCAACAGCCTGCGAAGCGGGCGGCAGAACTCCACGGCGCCCCCGGTTCGAACCCCGGGGGGTGGTTGATCGGTAAACGTGGTTTCCGCCTTCAATTTAATTTATGAATTGTGAATTCGGCCGGCCACCTTCCTTAACCGTCGGGTTTCTGACATGCCAGCGGTTCCGCCGCTGCGCGGCGCTGTTTAGACCAAAGCACGGATCGGTTAGTACAATATGGCGATGCGAATCCAGAATCACTTTGTGATGCGGAGATACCGGCGGGCTGGTTTGGTGCTAACGGCGGCGGCCCTGTTGATCGGCGGAGCGGTTGCGAACCTATCGGTCAACTCGGCCGTGAATCCGCCGGCGCGATCGGCCCCGCCACGTGCGCCAGTTACGAAGGCAGGTGCGACGTTTCCGGTATTGTCCCCCGCGCACCGGGCATCGATGGTAAATCCCGATGTCCAGCTAAAACTCACCTTTCGGGACGTGCCGCGGGTCGGAGCAAAGGGAAAGGTGCGGATCTTTGACGCGGCCAATGACCGTCTGGTCGATACGCTTGATCTGAGCATTCCGCCGGGGCCAGTAAAGCCGGTCGATCCCGCAATACGGGCGAAGAACTATCTGGCATTTCCTTATCCTTATGCCCGGACCAGGCGCGCGACGAACGCCGATACCAAACCTGGTACTTCCTCGGCTGGCGCGGTGCCGACTTCGGACGCGTATCAGTTGACCATCATCGGCGGATTCACCGATGGCTTTCATTTTTATCCTATTACGATCGACGGGAACACCGCGACGATCCATCCGCACCACGACCTGCTGGAATATGGCAGGACCTATTTCGTCCAGTTAGATCCCGACGTGATGATCTTGCCCGGTGAGGGGTTCACGGGCATAGCGGGAAATGATTGGCGTTTTACGACTAAGCCCCGGTCCAAAGCGCCGCGGCCGGGCGCCACTAACCTGGTAGTGAGCGCGGATGGCACGGGCGATTTCAATACCGTGCAAGGCGCGCTGGACTTCGTGCCCGATCATTCTCGAAAAGAAGTCACGGTCAACGTTCGCAACGGCCTTTACGAAGAGATCGTTTATGTCCGCAACAAGGACAACGTGACCTTGGTCGGGCAAGACCGCGAGCGCACGATGGTCCGCTACGCCAACAACGAGGTCTTTAACCCGCATCCGGCCAACCTTCGCACCAACCCCGAGCGGGGTACATTTCCTTCGCGCCGTGCGGCGGTAACGATCGACAATTGCAACGATTTCCAGATCGTCAATATGACGATGCAGACGACCGCGCCCGGACAGGCCGAAGGGCTGCTGATCAACGGTGACCGGAATATCCTTTCTCATGTGACGGTGATGGGATTCGGTGATGCCTTACAGGCCAACGGGCGGATCTATATGGCCGACAGCCTAGTGCAAGGTTCGGGGGATACGATACTCGGACGCGGCACCCTGTTCTGTGAACGGTGCACGATCCGCTCGACCCGGGTGATGATGTGGCCGCGCAACCATCGGGAAGATCACGGAAATGTGTTCAAGGATTGCACGTTCATCGGCACGGATGGGCCGACCACCATAGCGCGCGCGCCCCGCAATGACATGTTCACGTATCCATTTGCCGAAGTGGTGTTGCTTAACAGCACGCTGGAGAATATCGCGCCGGAAGGATGGGATGCGGCGGACGAGGGCGGTAACGTCCGTTTCTGGGAATTCAATAGCCGCGATCAAAAGGGCGCAAAGGTGGACGTCAGCAAGCGAGTTGCTTGGTCGCGGCAGTTGGATCCCGTCAAAGATGCAAAGTTAATTGCCGATTACAGCCGGCCTGAGTTCGTGCTAGGCGGGTGGAAGCCGGGGCCGACACGGCTGCGGCAGTGAGCAGCCAGAACGGCGGAAACCCGACCGTCAGAAACGGTGCCAGGCGGAAGAAGTTTTACCGCGGATTTTCGCGGATTAGACGGATCTGAGGATCTTATTCTGGCCGCTGCTTCGCAGGCTGCTGAGTGTTTCCATTCATGCAGCAGATCGCGGAGTGGCTTTCTTTTGAATACCGGCTACCGGTTACCGGCTACCTTCTTTTCATTGTGCCGCTTCGGGCCGTTATGCTATGTTTGGCTTATATTCGGATTGATTTAGCCGCCGGGGCGCTAGTTTGGACCGCCCAGCACAGAATTCACTGCCCCCCTTAACAATTCGGCAATTTGAAACAAGTCGTCGATTCGTTGTTTCTAACGTATCTACGATGAATACGCGAAATCCGAATTTACCCGGCGGCGGGAAAATGGAGAAGTCTGATTCCACGGCAGGGGTGGTCGATCTGAACCGCGCACGGGCGCGGCGGCAACGTCGTGGAAATCTGATCTCGCGCGAAGAAATGTCCAACGAATTAGAAGAAGTTCGATTACTTCTTGATCAAGGCCTTTCGTCGGCTGCCGAAGACCAGTTAAACTCGCTGGTCAAGTCGGCCAGCGGCGAACCGGATCTATTGGCCCGCACGCGCCTGGCGCTTTCCCTGGCGTTGGAGATGCAGGGCCGCCATCGCGAGGCGCTAGAGGCCCTGGCGCAATACGAAGAGACCGAGGCCCGCGCCGTCCTTGACCCCAGCATCGCCACTCAGGTGCGGGTGCAGATCGGGCTTTGCTACAACAGCGACGGCGACCATCCCAAAGCCATTGCCATCCTGAACACCGCGCTCCGCGAGGTGGAAGAGATCCACGGCGAGACCGAAGCCGGTTGGGTTTACGTCGCTTTGGCGCGCGTCTATCGCAACATCAACGAATTTACCATCGCCCGCGATTACTCGCAGAAGGCGCTGGACCACAATCGCACCACCGGCGATTGGCGTGGTTTGGCCGAGACCTATTTGGGTTTGGGACGCGCGGATACTTACGAAGGTAATTACGAATCGGCGCTGGAAAATTTTGAACAAGCGTTGAAGCTGGTCGGCGACAAACCGGCGCCATACTTGCTGGGCGCGATCTATGCCGACATGGCGGGCGCGTATTGGTTCCTCAAGCGGCCGCAAGAAGGCATCTCCTGTTTAGAGAAATCGATCAATTACTACGAACGGACCGAGCATAAGGGCAACGCCGCGCGCGCCTATAACAACCTGGCACTGAACCTAGTTTTGAACGGAGAATGGGAACGCGCGCACGATACGGCCAAAAAGGCGGTCGAGCTGGCCTTTGAGATCGACGGCAAGGCCTCGCGCGTAGCGATCATGCTGGACACCCTGGGCGAGTTGCGCATGCTGCGCGGCGATCTGCCCGAAGCGAAAAGCACGTTGGAGCGGGCGCTGGCGCTGGCCCAAGAGAAAGACAACAAATGGTACGCGGCGCAGATCATGCGCACGTTGGGCCGGTGTTATCTCGCGTTGGGCGAGATGAAAAAATCCCGCTCAACGGCCGAAGCGGCGCTAGCGTTGGCGGAAAGAATTGGCGATCGACAGGCGATCTCACAGTCCCATCTGTTATTGGCCGAGACCCATTTGGGCCGCGGTGAATTGGTCGAAGCCGAAGAGATGTTGCACTTGGTTTCGGACGAGACCGATGAAGCGACGATCGATCTGGCCGTGACCGGCGATGCGCAGCGGTTGCGCGGGATGCTGGCCTTTGCGCAAGGCAACATGCCGCTGGCCACACATCACTTCAGCCGCAGCGTTTCCATTTTCGAGACCCTGGGTGATCGGTACCGCGGGGCGATGGCCCATTACGAATTGGGCCGGGCGTTTGCCACCACTCATCCGGAAAGATCCGCCGAGCATCTTTCGCTGGCGATCAGCGCTTTCCAAAAACTAGGCGCACGGCTGGCCTTAAAGCAGGCCGAAGAAGCGCTGGAAGCATTGGACCGCAACGCGCCCGAACAGGCGCCCGAATCGTCGGTGCTGACGCAGTTGTTGACCTTACGCTTGGCCGAGGCCGTGGCGTCGCGCGAATTGCTGTTGGCCGAATTGGCCGCGGTGATCCATCAAGAGACCAAAGCCGCGCGGGTCGTGATCTTGGAACCGGGTGAAGAGAATGCCTCGCGGTTGGTCGTGACTTACGGCGCATCGGCGGCGGAAGCGACCGACCTGATCGATCGTTTGGATCTGGCGGTGGAAGAAACCGCGCGCAAACGATTCCAGGCCCAACAGGATCTGGCCTTGATCGCATTGCGATCGCCCAATTCAACGCCGGCCACAATATTGATCTCGCCGGCGAATGCGGCGCTGCCCACCGGGGTATCGATGCAACCCCTGTTGCGGGTGGTCGAACTGGGCATGGATGTCTGTGCCTTGCGCGAACGTGAGCGTGCGGCACGCGGCAATCAGGAACAGACTGCCTATGTGGACCAGAGCTTGTTGCCGGGCTTTATACATTCCAGCCCCGCGATGACCCAACTGGTCGAAGAGGTACATAAGATCCGCTCATCCGATGTGACCGTTCTGGTGACGGGTGAAAGCGGTACCGGCAAAGAATTGGTCTCGCGGGCGATCCACGCGCTCTCGTCGCGGCGAAACAAGATCTTCGTACCGTTCAATTGTACGGCCGTGCCTAAGGAATTGTCGGAAGGTTATCTGTTCGGTTATCGGCGCGGCGCCTTTACCGGCGCGGTCAACGATTCGGCGGGCGTCATCCGCACCGCGGCGGGCGGAACGCTTTTTCTGGATGAGATCGGTGATCTGCCGCTGGATCTGCAGCCCAAGCTGCTGCGGTTCCTGCAAGAAGGCGAGATCCAACCGCTGGGCGAGCAAAAGCCGGTCAAGGTCGATGTGCGCATCATCGCCGCGACCAACACTGCGTTGGAAGAGATGGTCGCCGATGGGCGTTTCCGCGAAGACCTCTACTATCGCTTGAACGTGATCCGTTTGCGGGTGCCCCCGTTGCGCGAGCGGCGTTCGGAAATTCCGACCATCGTTAATTATTACGTCAACCACTATTCCGCCAAGTTCGGCCGCCACGACATTCAATTGACCGCACAGACGGTCGATCTGTTGATGGTCTGCGATTGGCCGGGCAACGTACGGCAGTTGTGTAACGAGATGCAGCGCATCATTGCGCGGGCGGAGAACGGCGCGGTCATCACGCCGGCCGATCTGTCGCCAGAGCTAAACCGGACCTCGATGCCGATCGCGGCGCCGGCCGGGTCGGTGGCTTCGTTCCCGGTTTCAGTCGATGAAGGCACTTCACTGGCCGATGCGATGGAGACGCTGGAGCGACGGATGATCTCGGACGCTATGCGCCGTCATAACAGCAACGTCACCCGAGCGGCTCGCGAACTGGGCCTGACCCGCCGCGGCCTCTACCTCAAGCTCGAGCGGTATCAATTAAGCGCGAGCGCTTAAGGCATGCCAAAACTCTTGTCAAATTCCCTAAAGTTTGGTTATATCGCAATCGCTCGATAGTCCAACATTTATGGGCCCTAAGACCGTTCGATATGTCTCACCACGCAGACGTGATGATCAGTAGCACGGCGCTTGATCTGCCGGTGCATCGCAAGGAGGTGATGGAGGCCTGCTTGCGGCAAGGTATGTTCCCCAAGATGATGGAGCATCTGCCGGCTAGCGATGCCGAAGCCATTTCGACATCTATCCGCCTGGTCAACGAGGCCGAGATCTACGTTGGCGTATTTGCTAATCGATATGGCTACATCCCGCAACGGCAGAACCCGCGGCAAATTTCGATCACGGAAATGGAATACGGACGCGCGATCGAACGCGGGATCTCCCGATTGATCTTCGTCATGGACGATAGCCATCCACCAGTTACCCAAACCGTCGAAGTGGGTCAGACGGCAGACAAGCTCAAAGCATTCAAGGAGCGACTGCAAACCGAGAACATCGTCAATTTTTTCAGCTCACCGGCGGACTTGCGTGGCCACGTGATCAATAGTTTGTCGCAATTGCGCAAGCCGGAGCTGGAGAGTCTTCACTACATAAGTGAGATACCGGCGGCGCCGACACCCTATATCGCACACCCGTACACCCTGCTGCAAACGCACGCGCTGGTCGGGCGTAGAGCAGAGCTAAAACTGCTTAGCGATTGGGTTTCGTCAACTGACGCGGACATATTCCGCGCGCCTATTCTAAGTGTGGTGGCCGTGGGAGGCCTAGGGAAAAGCGCCCTCACTTGGAAGTGGTTCAGCGACATCGCGCCCCAAGTATTGCCGCAACTCGCCGGGCAGATGTGGTGGAGCTTTTACGAGTCGGACGCATCCTTCGATAACTTTGTAACTCGTGCACTGGCATATGTTAGCGGGCGGCCGCTGGCAGAAGTTCGACATATCCCGCAACCCGATCGTGAGGCGAAGCTACTCGCAAAATTGGATCGCGAACCGTACTTGATCGTGATGGACGGGTTCGAGCGCGAATTGCTGGCTTACTCCAGAATGGACGCCGCGCACTTGTCCGACGAAGATCTGGATCGCGAAACTGCCAATTCCGTAGCAAGACCGTCGGATCCCGCGAGGTCTTCCGCGGGCGAACATCGATTGCGAAAGACGGCCGATCCGCGGGTGGGGGCGTTTCTGCGTAAATTAACCTCTTCGCGTTCATCGCGCATTTTGATTAGCACGCGCCTTTATCCCGCTGACTTGCAGAGTCTAACTGAAGAGCCATTGCCCGGTTGTGCAGCGAAGTTCCTAGAGGGTCTCTCGGATTACGCTTCGATCAATCTGTGGAGGTCGTTTAAGGGTTCTGGTTCAACTGACACATTGGGACCCTTGTTCCGTCGTCTGGGCAATCACCCACTACTTATTCAGGCACTGGCGAGCGAGGTCGCGCGTTACCGAAAGGCGCCTGGTGATTTTGATCGTTGGCAGAGGGATCATCCCGACTTTGACCCATTTCATTTGCCATTAGTGCAGGCAAAGTCTCATGTTTTAGAGTTTGCTCTCAAAGGGTTGGATCAAACGTCGAGGCGAGTACTTGAGACAATCGCCGCGTTTCGCATGCCGGCGGGGTATGAAACCATATCGGCGTTGGTGTTGGGCCAATCAGGGGTTTGTTCCACGGAATCAGAACTTGACCTTGTGCTTGCCGAGTTGGAGGACCGGGGATTGCTTGGATGGGACAAACGCGCCAATCGCTATGATCTCCATCCAATCGTTCGAGGCGTGGTGTGGTCGGGTCTCGGAATCGATCGACGTCAACAAGTCTACTCTCGTTTGAACACCTATTTTGAGGCGATACCTTTGGTTTTGGATCCGCTTGAAGTAAAGAACCTCGATGAGCTAGCACCTGCCATCGAACGCTATTCGGCTTTGATAGGGCTGGAACGATTCGACGATGCTTTTTTGGTTTTCCGGGACCGGATAAGCCAAGCTACCTTGCGCCGACTTAGCGCTGGGCGGCAGAGAGTGGAGCTACTCGGAATGTTTTTCCCGGATGGCCCGGACGCCGATCCAAGGGGTCACTATCCGGGCGCCCACGCGTTTATGTTAAACGCACTTGCAGCGGGTCACCAATTAAGTGGTCAACCGGGTCGGGCAACGCCCATGTTTCAAAGATATGTTGAGCTTTCAATGCAGGCCGATGACGACCGAAGCGCCCTCACCGGACTTTGTAATTTGTCCGATGCCTTGCGGTTGTCAGGTCAGTTTTATAAGGCCGAAGCTGCGGTGCGCAGAGCATTGCGTGTCAATCAAGAGTTGAGAGCTAATTTTGGCAAAGCGGTAAGCCTGCAGCTACTTGGCTTGGTACTAGGTGTGAGCGGCAGAGTATTGAAGTCCAAGAGTTACCTGTTGCGAGCCCTAAGGATCTTCGCCTCGCTATCGCAGAGCCCAGGCGAAGGAGTGGTAAGTATTTCCTTGGCACAGCTAGCATTGTGGCGAGGATTGTATGATGAGGCAGGCGGGTTTGCCAGAGTCGCATGGGAAAAGGCCCAAGTGCGAAATAATGAACGGGATTTCATCGTGTCTGCGCGTTTGCATGGCACCGCCGAGCTAGGGCTGAACCATTGGACCAAGGCAAATGAGTTACTCCACCAGGCCCTGACACGCGCACGCGCGGTGAACGATGCGGAAAATGAAGCGCCAGCATTAGTTGCGTTGGCCGTCTTAAGTAAACGGCAAGGCGAGATGACTTTGGCCCGCGAATTCCTTGAAAATGTTTGGGAGATTGCCGAGCGCGGTCCATATCCGATTGATCACACGAACGCACTAAACTTATTGGCGCAGATGGAACGTGATTCGGGAAACACCGACGCGGCGGCCGAAGCCGCTACGAAGGCTTACCGATTGTCTTGGTGCGATGGGCCGCCGTTTTCCTACTACTGGGGATTGGAAGCCGCGAGAAAACATTTGTGTGAGTTGGGTGCGCCCGAGCCTGAGTTGCCGGCGTTCGATCCGTCTAAATTCGAACCCATGCCCGAAGTGGAGATCGATCCAGCGGATGAGCTTAATGCTGGAGCGCATTAGACAACCTAGTCAGGGAACGAAGTGTGACCCGGCGCGGTCTCTACCTCAAGCTCGAGCGGTATCAATTAAGCGCGAGCGCTTAATAAATTCCTAAGCTCCATGTAGGAGCGAAATATTTATAGTTTAGGCAGCCAACCCAGGCTCTATTGGCTCCGGCAGCGGCGAAATGTGAGTTGGGTTAACATTTCGCTCCTGCCGGAGCTAATAATTATTTTAGGGATTTTTCTACTTCTATAAATATACCGCTCTGTTGAGCTTAAGAATGCCACCCACTATTGTAGGTGGAATTGACTTTCTGCCGCATCGTACGTGTCATCCCACACGAAGTCGGTCTATCACATTAAACGATCGAGTTTGGCCTACTTCGGTTAGTCTTCGGGTGAATTCTTGTCATCATTGTTTACGAAGGTCGCTCAAATGAAATTACTGATCATTACGGGTCTTATCCTCCTAATGGCTTTGATGGCGTCGGCACAGACCGTGGCGTTCGTGGGTGTGAATGTCATTCCAATGGATCGCGAGCGCGTGCTGTTGGACCAGACGGTTATCGTTAAGGACGGTGTGATCACACAGATCGACGACGCGAGGAAGGTCAAGGTGCCGAAGAGTGCGCAGACCGTTCCCGCGAAGGGGAAGTACTTGATCCCCGGCCTCGTCGATATGCACGTGCACCTGCTGTCAGACGAAGAGGGTTATCCCGATGCGCTGGCCGGGGACGAGTTAAAGATCATGATCGCCAACGGCGTCACCACCGTGCGGTTCATGATCGGTACCCCGGAACAGCTGGTATTGCGCGCGCAGTCGGCCCGGGGCGAGATCATCGCGCCGACCATTTTTGCCGCCAGCCCGCACCTGACCGGAAAAGAACAGGGAAACGATTTTCTCGTGAAGACTGAGGAGGAAGCGCGCGAGGCGGTCCGCAAATCGAAAGCCGCCGGATACGATTTCATCAAGGTCACCACTTTCATCGACGCCAAGGTCTACGAAGCCGCGGTGGACGAGGCGGCGAAGCAGAACATTCGCGTGGTCGGGCACGCGGACAGCCGCTATGTCGGCGTGCCGCGGGCCTGGAAGGCGCGACAGCAGATCGAGCATCTGGATGGTTATTTGGAGATGCTGCTACCCGAGAATTCGCCCATCAAAGGCTCGGTATCGGACGTGTATATTTACAACCCGAAGAACTGGGATAGCCTGGACGTGATCGACGAAAGTAAGATCCCCGAAGTGGCGCGTAAAACGGTCGAATCCAATCCCTTCGTCGATCCGACGCAGAGCTTTATGAAGAATACGTTCGGATTGCCGCGCACCGAGGAATCGATCCGGGCACAGCCGGATTTTCGCTTTTACAACCAACGCAACCAGGATTTCTATATCGGCTATTTGAAGAAGACGCGGTTGAACGAAGTGCCCTTGGAAAAGCGCGCGCGGTGGGTGGCGATCCGGAATAAATTGATCAAGGCGATCTATGACGCGGGCGGAAAGATCATGACGGGTTCGGACACGCCCGAGTTTCTTTTCCTTTACGGCTTTACCGAACATCGTGAAATGCGGGCGCTAGCCGATGCGGGGCTGTCGAACTTTGCCGTGTTGCAGGCGGCGACGGTAAACCCGTCGATGTACCTGGGGGTGTTGGATAAGGCCGGGACCATCGAAAAGGGAAAGCGCGCGGATCTGGTTCTGTTGGAGGCGAATCCGCTGGAGAATATTTCAAACACCGAGCGGCGGGTAGGGGTCATGCTAAAGGGGCGATATTTTACGCAGCCTGAGATGAATAAGTGGCTGGACGAGATCGCACCCCGAATGCACGCCGCAGAGGAAAAGAAATAGGATTTAACAGGAGGTAACAGAGGAAACGGAGGAGTGGTGGTTGTCGCAGTCATTCACGGTTGAGTTTGTGGGACGGCTTCTTTCTTCGATATTGAATTAGGTATTTTGGTGCGGACGGTTAGAATCACTCGGTTCATTCGGCTTTTAAAAACGTTCCCTGCCATGATCCACCAAAACGACGAGCATCCATCCTTCTCTGTTACCTCCGTTACCGCCTGTTAATCTGTATTACAGCTTTCGTAGTTTTACGCTTTGGACCAAATGGTCGGGACCTTTCTCCAAGATCAAATGGGCGCGTTCGCGCGTGGGGGCGATGTTCTCGCGCAGGTTTAGGCCGTTGATCTCTTCCCACACCTGGCGAGCAAATAGGACCGCGTCGTCGGTGTCCAACTGGGCAAAACGGTGGAAATACGAATCCTCGTTTTGAAAGACCGAAGCGCGTAGTTTCAGGAATCGGTCCAAGAACCAACGTTCGATCTCGACCTCGCCGGCATCCACATAGATCGAAAAATCGAAAAAGTCCGATACGAACAGCCGCGCCGCGCGGCCTTGACCATCGCCGGTTTGCAGGACGTTCAACCCTTCAACAATAACGATATCCGGGTGTTCGATCACCAACTCGGCGCCGGGCAGAATGTCATACGACTGATGCGAATAGACGGGCGCCGAGACGCGATCGTGGCCGGCCTTAACATCGGCCATGAATTGAACCAGACGGCGCTGATCATAGCTTTCCGGGAAACCCTTACGCGCCATCAAGCTGCGCTCTTCCAAAATGCGATTAGGAAAAAGAAACCCGTCGGTGGTGACTAGATCGACCTGTGGATGATTGGGCCAACGGGCCAGCAGAGCCTGCAGGATGCGGGCGGTGGTGCTCTTGCCGACGGCTACGCTGCCGCCGATCCCGACCACGTAGGGAACCCGCACCGAGTTGCCGCCCAGAAAGGTTTCCGTCGCGCGGTGCAATTCTTGCGTCGCGGCCACGTAAAGATTCAGCAGTCGCGATAGCGGCAAATAGATCTCGACCACTTCTTCCAGGGAAATGCGTTCGTTGATGCCCTGCAGATCAGCCAGATCTTGCTCGGAAAGCGTCAGCGGCGTGTTGGCACGAAGTTGACTCCACTCGGCCCGCGAAAAGTAAAGATAGGGTGAAAGCCGGCTGTCGTAGGATCGGTCGGTCATGTGGACACAGATTAACACGATTGAGGGGGAAAACGGAGGTTCGTAGCTCCGCCTTTAGGCGGAATCGTTCCAAACACGCTCGTTCAATTTTGAGGGGGCGCTTACGGTAACATTCCGGCTGAAGCCGGGGCTACAAACGCGAGTTCGTAGCTCCGCCTTTAGGTGGAATGATGCTGAGGAATATAGCTCAGGAATATTGGTCAACGTCGCATGCTAAGATGTCGATTGATTTGATCCGAACCATTCCGCCTGAAGGCGGGGTTACGAAATGTCAATGCATTCTTTGTATATCTGCTATTTCGGTTTGCGCGAGCCGCTGGTCCAGACGCAGGTCCTGCCGTATTTGCGCGAGCTGCAGAAAGATGGCCATCGGATCAGCCTGCTGACGTTCGAGCCGAATTTTAACACCGACTGGAGCAAGACCGATCGAGATGATTGGCAAGCGCGGCTTTCCCGTGAAAGCATCGACTGGTTGGCTCTGTCTTATCACAAACGGCCGACGTTGCCGGCCACGCTGTGGGACATCTTGGCCGGAGCCTGGACCGCGGCGCGATATGCGCGTCGGAATAAGGTTGATATCTTTCACGCGCGAAATCATGTGGCAGCAGCGATGGGTTTGTGGGCGCGCAAATTCGCCGGCGGCAAATTGATCTTCGATATTCGCGGTTTCTTTCCCGACGAATATGTGGACGCGGGCAGTTGGCCGGTGGGTGGCTATCTCTATCGCGGAACGAAATGGGCCGAACGACAGTTGTTAGCAGCGGCGGATGGGTTTGTTGTGTTGACCGAGAAGGCCCGGGCTATCCTGTTCGACCAGCGGTCAGTCAGCGATGTTCGGCCTGTGGCGGTGATCCCATGTTGCGTAGATCTAAAGCGGTTTGTCCTTGACCCGGTCGCAGCACAGGAATCCCTTCGCGACAAGTATGGTTTGACCGGCCGGCGCGTGATCGTTTACCTGGGCGCACTGGGTGGATGGTATCTGTCGGATGAGATGGCCGGCCTGTTCGCGGCCGCGCACGCACAGGATCCGCTCACGATCTCGTTGGTCTTAACCCAGAGTGACGGCGATCAGTTTGCCGAGCTTTTACGAGCCCGCGGCGTGCCGGACGACGATTTCTTGATACTTGAGGCCGCGCCGGAAGACGTGCCGCGGTTCCTTTCGGCCGCGGATCTGGCGCTGATGTTCATCAAGCCAGGCTATTCGAAGAAGGCTTCGTCTCCGACCAAACTAGCGGAATATCTGGCGTGTGGTTTGCCGGTGATCTGCAATGCGGGGATCGGCGATGTCGATGAAGTGATCGAGACCGATCGGGTTGGGGTATTGATTCGCGAGTTCACTAGCGAAGCCTATGTGGGGGCGTTGAAAGAGGCGGACGAGTTGATGCGTGATCCAGGAACGGCGGCCCGCTGCCGCGAGAGTGCGGTGCGGAGGTTTGACCTAGAGAGAGTAGGCGGCGAACGGTACCGGGAGTTGTATCGCCAAATTAAAGGCGATCGCCGGTAGTCGCTAGATCGACCTGTAGCGGGGGTTAATAGCGAACCGTCGACAAGCTAAAGCATGTCGTACATTTTGCGGTAACGCTCTTAACCAGCAGGCCTGTTGGTTAAGACGGGCCGGTAGAATGTACGGTAAACTTCAGTTTGCCGATGGTTAGGAGCGAACCTGTTTCGTCAAGGGAAAGAACCTTCAACACAGTCCGGTAACGAATGAATCAAGTCTTAGCCCAGCCAAACACACGAACGATCTCGGTGTGCGGATTCGTTCCTTACCCGCTGGATACCACGCCTAGCCAACGATTTCGAATCGAGCAGTGGAAGCCGTTCCTGGCAACTGAGGGCATCAACGTAGATCTTTTTCCTTTTGCCGATGCCGCGATGATGGTTCGGCTGCATCAGCCTAAACATATTGCCGGAAAGGTTGCGGCGATGAGTTCGGCCCTGCTGCGAACGGCCGCGCGAGCGATCAAGACGCGGCAGTACGACGCGGTCTTTATTCACCGCGCGATGGCGATCGCGGGGCCGGCGGCGTTAGAGCGGGTCGTGCGAATGTTGGGCGTGCCGGTCATCTTCGATTTCGATGACGCGATCTATATGCTGCACACCAGCGAGGCGAACCGGCGCTTTGGCTGGCTAAAGTTTCCCGGCAAGACGGCGGCGATCTGTGGTCTGAGCGCACACATTGTGGTTGGTAACCAGTTTCTGGCGGATTACGCGCGGCAATTCAATCCGTGCGTTACCGTGGTGCCTACCAGCATTAATACCGATCTCTATCGGCCGCAACCGAAAGCGAACCCGAACGGTAAGGTCGTGATCGGCTGGACCGGCAGCAGTACTTCGCAGACCTATCTGGAATGGTTCGCGCCCGTATTGCGTCAATTGAAACAGACTTGTGATTTTGAACTGCGCGTGGTTTCGAATCGCGAGCCGGATCTGCCGGATCTGGAATACGTGTGGCGCCCGTGGTCGCCCGAAACCGAGATAGCAGAGATCGGGCAGTTCGACATCGGCATTATGCCCATGCCCGATGACAAATGGTCCTTGGGAAAGTGCGCGCTGAAGGCGCTGCAATGCATGGCGCTGGGCCAGGCCACGGTAGCGACTGACATCGGCGCCAATCGCGAAGTAATTCAACATAACGTCAATGGAATGCTGGCGGGAACCGACGAAGATTGGCTCATCCAATTGAAAACCTTGGTGGACGATCCGGCCTTGCGCGCGCGTTTAGGTGCGGCGGGTAAGGAGACCGTAGATCTTCACTTTTCCGCGCAGCGCTGCGCCGCGAAGTTCGCGGCCGTCGTCCGCGCAACCGTGTCTTGAGGATAACTCATATGGATAAGAGATTGATCGACATTGGACGCAGCCGGATCGCATTGAACATGATCGGTTTTGGCCTGATCTATGGGATCGGACACATTCTCATATTTCGCCTAGCCGGCGGGGCGGGAATTCAAACACCGGGCACGTGGGGACCTTGGGATGCGATCGTAAGTCTGGTGATCGTGAGCTTCTTTTTACTCGCGATCCTCTATGTGTTTGGACGTTGCCTGGGTGGGATCGTCCACGGCATCGCCGAGATCGTTCGCGGCGTGAATACCAACCGACCGATGCCGCCGCCGGTGGACCCACAATAGCATGCAACGCTGGCGAAAGATCCGAGCGCAGCGATTCTGGTGGATACCCGCTATCTTCTTGACC
>JBDSEC010000280.1:0-2774 GCA_039920205.1 Pyrinomonadaceae bacterium | reverse complement strand
TTCGGGCGGCGGGTCAACCACCGCGGTTAGCTCTGGGCTCGACATATGATAGAACCGGCTGATCGCTTAGCTCCGGCCGCTCTTTTTCCAATCGGCCAAGAACTGTTCCAATCCCTTATCGGTCAGCGGATGCTTCGCCAATTGCTGCATGACTTTGAACGGCATGGTAGCCACGTCGGAACCCATACGGGCAGCTTCGATCACATGAAGCGGACTGCGTATGCTGGCAGCCAGCACTTCGGTACCCCACTCGTAGTTGTCATAGATCTCGACGATCTCGCGTAACAGCACCAACCCGTCTTGGCCCACGTCATCCAACCGGCCGAGGAAGGGGCTAATGAAAGCCGCGCCGGCCTTGGCGGCCAGAATGGCCTGAGCGGCGGAAAAACAAAGCGTCACGTTTACCCGGGTGCCCTCGTCGGTCAATCGCCGGGTGGCTTTCAAACCATCCAGGGTCAACGGACATTTGACGACCACGTTAGGCGCGATCTTGGCGTACTCGCGGCCTTCACGCAGCATGCCGTCTAGCTCAAGACTGGTTACCTCGGCGGAAACGGGTCCGGGAACGATCGCGCAAATGGCTGCAATATGTTCCTTAAAATCAACCTTGCCTTCCTTGGCCACCAAAGAAGGATTGGTGGTAACGCCGTCAACCATTCCCAATTCGGTCGCTTCACGAATTTCGTCCAAGTTGGCGGTATCGATAAAAAATTTCATGCTCTCTCCCTCGGCGCCGTCAGTCACGGTCGCGATAACTATCTATAATGCAGCGGCCTTTTGCGCACTTATCACCGGATTTGACAGGATCCCGATGCCTTCCACCTCGACGTCGACTGTATCGCCATCAACCATTTTGGATACCCCCGAGGGCGTACCCGTGGCGATCACGTCGCCGGGATTCAAGGTCATGATCTGCGAAATATACCGGATCAGAAAATCGACCGGAAACGCCATCTCCGAAGTGTGGCCGCTCTGTTTTAGACTGCCGTTGACCCGGGCGGACACTTGAATATTTTTCACGTCCAGGTCAGTAACTAACCAAGGTCCCAGCGGGCAGAACGTATCGAAAGATTTTGCGCGCGTAAACTGAACATCTTTCCGCTGCAGATCACGCGCAGTAACATCATTCAAACAAGTAAATCCCAGAACATAGGAAAGTGGATTATCCGCGGCGGTAAGCAGGTGCGCGCTTCGGCCCATCACGACCGCCAGTTCGCCTTCGTGTTCGACCTGCTGTGAATCTTTCGGGATGACGATCGGATCATTGGGTCCGATCAGTGATGACGGCGGCTTTAGAAACAACATCGGCTCGGTCGGCATGGCATTGCCGAGTTCCTGCGCGTGGGCTAAATAATTGCGGCCAACGCAAATGATCTTGGTGGGTTCAGCCGGAGCGATCAGCCGGACTTCTTTAAGCGCGTATCGCTTGGTTTGGACCCGTCCGCGACCACTGAACGCATCGGCATCGATCATGGGCGACACTGCGCCGTCCTCGATCAACCCGTAGCGCGGTGTTGGCACATCCTCAGCAATGAATCGGCATAATTTCATAGGTCAACTTAGGGAACGGTCTCGCTGGACACGTCAGACGGAATGCTCGAATTTCCGGCTTGATCTACCGCAACCACGTAATAATAATATTTCTGGCCGGTTTCAACCGAGCTATCTTGATAGGTGGTTCGCGTCAATACTTCGGAATTGAGTTTTAGCCACTTATCCTTCGCCAGATCGGGATCGGCTGAACGATAGACAAAATAGCCGGCGATGTCAGTTTCCGGATTCGATGGGAAAAAGACCGCGAGTCTGCCTGGCCCCGGTGCGACCGAAGGAGTGCCAGGTTGCGTCGGCGGGAAAACATCGGTCGCCGTTACGGATATTTGGTTCGAATCCAACCCCTCGACCGGATTGCCGCCGGACCCGAGCGAAACCGGTCGAACCGAATAATCGTATTTTTCGCCAAACTTGAACGTAGCGTCCGAATAATTGCTACCTTGAACTGGTGACGCATTCAATCGCACAGTTTCAACTTTAGCCGGCGCCTTAGCCGAGGTGCGGTAAATATTGTAACCAAGCAGGTTAGCAGGAGTACTGCCGTCTATGTTTCCAGTCGGTGCCTGCCACATCAATTGAACTGCCTTTTCGCCCGTTTTTACATCAAGAAGCTGTGGCGGATTAGCCACCTGTGACGACGGCTCGATCAAAAAGAAGTTAGAAAAGGCCGCTCGCTGGCCGCTGGCATTCACAAAGCGGATCGCGTATCGCAATCTAGACGGTTGGCCGGCCAATTCAAGTTTGTCGACATAAATAATGCGTTCGTTGGCCTTCAAGATCGCGTCGTAGGTAACGGATCCGATCAACGTTGACCGGTTAGCGAAATCCTCTTCGGTCAGCGGCAAGGGAGCATTGGGCGATTCGGCCAACCGGTAAACATCTATGCGGCGAATACTTTGAACACTACCATCGGGCGCGTTTCGCCGCGGGGTAGGAAAACTCAAAGTGATCTGATTCGCCTGTTGCACACCAGTGAGCTCTTCGGTTCGTCCGGGCACATTCTCGACTGGTGGCAGTGGCGGCCGCCGCTTTCCGCAGCCGATCGCTAATATCGAAACCGCGATCACGAACGTGATCAGCGCGAATGTGCGGGCTCGTAGTTCACGGCCCGTTACGAGTGGAACGACAGGTTGCGATCGCAATGGGTTAGGGGAGTTGTTCACAAGATGTACCGGCTTAGGTCCTGGTCTTTAACCGTGTCGGCCAACATGCCGTTAACGTAT
>JBDSEC010000279.1:0-3323 GCA_039920205.1 Pyrinomonadaceae bacterium | reverse complement strand
CCTCGACCGGACTTTCCAGTTCCAATTTGGGTGGAGCGTCCTGTAACTCGATCGGGTCCTCGTCTTCGTCCGCAAAGATGAACGGAGCGTCTGCCGGAAAAGCATCCGTCGGCGCGATCCCCTCATCCATGCGGCGCAATCCTTCCAGCGCCACTTGGGTCCAGGGTTGGTTGATCGTACGCTCATCGGGAGCAAATGACGGACTGAACTTGAATTGGGCGTTTTCCAATGTCAACGCATAGTAAACCGCTTCGACGCCGCGCAGGACGCCGATCTTGGCGTCGGCTAGCGCGCCATTCTGAAAAAAGAAATAGCCCGGCGCGCATTCGTACGATATCTTCAATCGGCCAGATTTGCGCTGGTTGCAGAAGAATTCGATCAATTCTGCCAGTGATAGGTCGTTTAACTCACCCGTGAGTGCCATTATCCTGCTCCTTCTGAACGTGCCCGGACAAACTTAGTTTGCGAGCGAAAAATTGTAATTGATCGTTCCCGTTACCTTGACCGGCAGGCCGGACAACTTAGTCGGAGTAAACCGGGCGCGTTTCGCCGCTTCAACGGCCGCCGCGAAAAGAATGGACGGTCCGTTCGTGGCCTTGGCCGCGATCACTTTGCCCTCTTCGTCGATCACCACCTCGACGGTGACGAGGCCCGAGGCCCGCGCTCGCTGGGCCATTTCGGGATATTTCGGGGCTGGGAGCGAAAGCGCCGCACCGTTCAACACTCCGCCAGAGATGGGTTTGTTGAACGGTTTGGGGGCCGGCTTTACTGGTTCCGGTTCGGTCGTCGCGGGCGTTGTCGAATTGGTTTTGGCGTCGGTGGTCCCGGCATTGGTATCGGCCGGTTTTACGGATGACGGCTGACCCGTAACCGAAGAATTCAACGGCGCACCGGCCGGGGGTGTCTTAACTTCAGTTGTCTTCGGATCGACGACATGATTTGCGGCAACGTTACCCGATCCGGAATTGTCCGGCGTGTTGGTCACGGGTGAACTGGTTGGTTTGGGTGACGCCACCGGTTGACTGGTATTCGCCGCTACGGTTCCGGGGGCGGCCGGGTTGGTGGTGGCCGTGGCCGGGCTAGCCGCAGGTTTCTGCGCCGCCTCCATCATCTTGGTCAACTTTTCGTCCAAGTAGTAGGCGATCGTGCGATGGGAGACCTCGACCGGGTCATAATTGATCTTGCCGCCTTCGATCACCGCTACCGATGTGGTCATGCTGGTCCAATTGCCGACGAAGTCGTAATCGTATTTGTAGACTTCCTTGGCCATCAACGTCCCGTCGGTATTGTATAGCGTCATCTCGCTGATGTTGCCCTGGTCGTCATACTTATAAGATTCGCGACCAGTCAGCGTACTACCCGCAACCGGAAAGTATGCTGTCTCGGTCTTGATGCCTTTGACATCATAGGCAGCCGTTTCCAGCGTAACGCGCGGACCCTCGACTGGCTTTCCCGTTTTGGTGTTTAGTTTCGCTACTTCAGTCTTGATCCGCCGTACGGGTCCATTGAGACCATCGCGTTCGCGGTCAGAAGTACTGGCCGGCGTGCTGGCTACGGGAGTTGGGGCGACGGTCGCGGGTGCCGGTTTTCCGGTTTGGGCGACGATGGAAAAAGCCAGCATGAAGGTGGCGGCAGCGGCGGCCGCGAATTTTTTGGGGTTTGACATTTTGGTGTGCTCCAAGCGGGGGAAAAGCGCCGTGGTTCGACTCGATTCAATTTGTTGTTGCGTGCGGGCTAACGGTTACGTTCCGATTCGGCTAGCGCCGGCGGGACAGGCCGCGTACTAGGGCAGAATCATTTTACATTTGTAAACAATGTTTGTAAAGATTTAATCTCAACTTTCTCGCGATCTTGGTTTTCCGGGGTTGGGCTGCTTTGCTGTATGATTGCCGCCCTGATGGCAATTAAAGCAAACATAGGTACTTGCGGGTTTGGGCGGGGCCGGGAGGCGTATGTCCAGCGTCTCTCGTGCGTTGAGGTCCAGCATACTTTTTACCATCCGCCGCTGCTCGAGACCCTCGAACAATGGCGTGAAACCGTGCCGGAGGGGTTCGAATTCACCATAAAAGCTTGGCAGCTGATCACACATGCAACCAAAAGTCCCACCTATAGAAGGTTGAAACGTGATCTAGACCCAGTTGAAAAGGTTGAAGCCGGGTATTTCCAACCCACGAAGATCGTGCATGAAGCTTGGGAGATGACCCGGGCTTGTGCCAAGGCTTTGCGGGCGACCGCCATTCTCTTCCAATGTCCCGCAAGCTTTAAGCCGACCACCGCGAACATCTCGAATTTGAAAGCATTCTTGGCCGGGATCGAACGAGATGAGATCGATCTTTGTTGGGAACCGCGTGGGCAATGGGATACCGGGGTAGTGCGCGAGATCTGTAATGAATTCAATATTTGGCATACCGTCGATCCGTTCGAGCAAAAGACCGTGACCCCGGATCGCTGTTACTTCCGGCTCCATGGTCGCGGTGGGTGGCGTTACAAATACGACGATGTCGAACTGACGGAATTAGCGGCAATGCTGCCGGCGGACCAGACTTCATACGTTTTCTTCAATAATCGAGAGATGCTTAACGACGCCCAGCGATTTGCCGAGATCCTGACGGAATTGAGGGCTTAGCGTGCCGAGTTTTTTGCGCCGTCATTCGCTAAAGATCGTCGCGGTTCTGCGGCGGGTCAGACTGGCGTGGGTGGTGGCGTAAACCTCCTCGACCGAGATCTCGTCGATGGTATTGCCGTGGATCACGGCGTGCTGTTCACCGATCGGAATATAGGTGTTCAGTGTCGGATGACCGATCAGTTTTACTACGGAGGTTCCGACCGCTGCGGCTATGTGCATGGGGCCGGTGTCGTTAGAAACCAGAACCGACAACCTGGAAAGCACGGCGGACACCTCGGGCAGCGACATTTTTTCCACAACCACTACGCCACGCGGGAACTCTTTCGTGATGCGCGCCCGCAGGTCGCCCTCTTCCGGTCCCAGAAATACCAACACCCGAACGCCGTCATTCCGGATCAATAGATCGGCGACCGCCGCGAAGCGTTCCAACGGCCAGCGGCGGCTCGGATGTCCAGCGCCGGGAAAAAGCCCGATCAAGGGAACGCCCGCATCGGCTTTCTGTTTTTGCAGGAACTTGCCGGCGGCCTTCAAATTATCGGCCGTCGTCACCAATTGCGGTTCGCGTGGCGCGTCCTTAATACCCAGCGGCCGCAAGACATCTAGATATCGATCGGTCGCATGCCGGGTCGTGTCTTCGATCGGTGGGCGCGGGCGAAAGTTGGAAAGGTAATCCAACGACCGTCCCGGTCGGCGGCTA
>JBDSEC010000278.1:0-8047 GCA_039920205.1 Pyrinomonadaceae bacterium | reverse complement strand
CCGTACTGCAAGCCGCGATGATCGACGCCGGGGGAAACATCAAGAATCCGACCCTGTGCATGGACGCCGAAAACGACGCCACCACCGAATCGGTAAAGAAAACGTGTTTAGCGGTAAAGAACGCGGGCACGTTCGAGAAGACGATCATCTATCCGCCGTTCACGCCCACCTCGAACCCGAACGACGTCGCGCCCGGCCATTTGATCTTTCACGAGGGGGTTTCTATCTGGCAGCAGGACCTGTTCGATTTCTTAGGGCCGCGTCTGGCACAGAACGTTCCATCGCAGCCGCCGCTGGTCCATAACTAACGAACCGGGCTTTGTTTCACGATTTTTATTGAAGAAGGAGTTACGAAATGAAATATAGATCGATAATCCCCGTCGTACTTTTCCTGCTGACCCTGGCCGCGATCTCGGCGCACGCGCAAGGTACCGTCATCAACCTGACCGTGGACGGCGTGCAGCGTCAGGCGTTGGTGTTTGCTCCGGTTCCGGTACCGGCGAACAACGGCGGCGGCAAACATCCCTTGATCTTTGCCTGGCACGGCCACGGCGGGAATATGCAGGGAACCTCCCAACTGATGCATTTGCAGGATTACTGGAAGGAGGCCGTCGTAGTTTATCCGCAAGGATTGAAGAGTCCGACGCCGGGCGACCCTTCGGCCCAGCGCAGTGGTTTTCAATTTTCGCCGGGCGAGAATAACGACCGCGACCTGCATTTTTTTGATGCCTTGCTGGCGAAGTTGAAACTAAGCTACGCGATCGATGACGATCGGGTCTACTCGACCGGATTCTCGAACGGAGCGATCTTTTCGTATCTATTGTGGGCGGAGCGAGGCCGAACCTTCGCCGCGTTCGCCCTAGTATCGGGCTTTATCGCCCCGGGGGTGACGCTTTCGACCCCGCGGCCGGCCGAGATCATTGGCGGCAGCAACGACCATGTCGCCGATTTCCCCAAGCAACAGCAGGCCATGCAAACCGTCCGCGAGTTGGACCAAGCCACGGGAAACGGCCAAACTTGCGGACCGATCTGTCTTCGGTACACGTCGGCTTCGCAAGATCCGGTCGTGACCCGGATCCATTCCGGCGGTCACGTATATCCGCCCTGGGCCGCGGACGCCGTGGTGGAGTTCCTAAAACTCCACAAACGGCAGTAGCTGCTTGAAGTAAGTGCGGAGAACACGGACTCGAGCGCCGCATGACCGGAAACGGACCGGAGCAAGTTTAAGACGAAGAAAAAATCGCCGCTGTTCCGGTCCATTGTGTGGGTGAAGCGGTGTTGGCAACCGCATAACATTTTCCGGTTCGAATTTGCCCGGCGGCAAGCCCGCGTGGAAATTACCCTGGCCGATGAAGACCGCACCTTTCACCCGCCCACCGGTCAGCGCCGTGAAGTAGAAGATCGGTTAAGGTCAATACGCCGCGATCGCGTTTTAGGCTCAGCCCGGTAACTTTGGCTGAACCTCGAGAGAGGGCACCCGTTTTGATCTGGTTATGGATCTCGTCGGTGGATGGACCGGCAAGATTTTGTCCGACAGCCGCCCGCGAACAAACCTGCGGTGCATAAAACCAAACCAAACGTGATGAAATTCCGAACGGTTCGAGAGTTCAGGTAAGGCATATACAACCGCTTTCGCGAAGGCGGAAAAATAAGCTGACGGGTGATGGTTGGCTACGACAAAAAATGATGGCGGAGAGGGTGGGATTCGAACCCACGGTGGACTTTCATCCACTCCGGTTTTCGAGACCGGTGCACTAAACCACTATGCGACCTCTCCGCAGGAGAATTAATAATTAACAATTAATAGCATCTAATTATCGTTGAATTAATCAACCGGTTCGGAGTTACTAATTGTCTGCCGACGGGCGCGGAAGAAATTCTGCATCAAGGTGCGGCATTCTTCCGCCATTACCCCGGCGGTAATTTCCATCCGATGGTTCAACGTTTCGCTATCACAAATGCGAAAGCGCGAAGCCACTGCTCCAAACCGCTCATCGGCTGCACCGAAAACCAATCGCGCGATCCGTGCGTGGACCAACGCTCCGGCACACATCGCGCAGGGTTCGATGGTCGAATAGACCACCGCGCCACTCAACCGGTAATTCCCCACTTCCCGGGCCGCGGCGCGAAGAGCAATTACCTCGGCATGCGCCGTCGGATCGCAATCCGTACGCGTTCGGTTCCCCGCAACGCTGAGCAACGACCCGTCCGCGGCGACCACGCAGGCACCGACTGGAACCTCGTCCAAGTCACGCGCTTGGATGGCTGCTTCCATCGCCCGCGCCATCCATTCCCGATCCGCTGCGTCGGTTTCCATCAAATTCATGTCAAACCTTACGACCACAATAACTAATGGTCACACCCGTAAAAAGGGCAATCACCAACTATAGGCACGGCCTCGAAACCTGTCAACCGGCCCTCGAATTCAGCTATGATCTACGGCCGGCTTTCGCGTTATAGACCGACTTACGCGAGTTTTCGTGTTATTATTTCTGCGCAACCCGGGCCCGCATTGCCCCTTCGTTTTGGCTCTCTCTCCGGCTGGTCAGGAGGAGTTCGTATCGAACCAATGAGTAAAGATCCTGGCCGGCGAGCATCGGGAGCGCTACCCGGCGACGAACGCACAACCACCGCGCAGCACCGTTTGCGCGCACCCTCGCTGGCCGAAGAGGTCCTCGCCCGCAAGAAGAATACGCCCGCGGCGCTCAGCATGCCGCGCCAGCTTTCGCCGTCGGATTTCAACGCGGCGATGATCCATTTTTATCGCGGCGAGGTTCAGCGTTCGAATACCTGGCGCAACCGCCTGGATACGACCACGAATTGGGCGGTATTAACGGCCGGCGCGACCCTCTCCTTTGTTTTTAGCAGCGCCAATAACCCGCACTTCGTCATTCCCATCAACTCGATCTTGGTCGCGATCTTCCTGGTGATGGAAGCACGCCGTTACCGTTATTACGAGATCTGGTCTAGCCGCGTGCGAGTGCTGGAGACCGGATACTTTGCTTCGATCCTGGCTAATGAAGCCAAGCCGCCTGATCGCGAGTGGGCCGAACATCTGGCTGGCGATCTATTGACGCCGCACTTTACGATCAGCGAATGGGAGGCGATCGGACGTCGATTGCGGCGGAACTATATCTGGATCTTTGCACTGCTGGCGTTAAGCTGGAATCTTAAAGTGTATCTACACCCTTTCGCGGCGGTCGATTTCGATGAGTTTCTATCGCGGGCTCGCGTGGGTCTGGTGCCTGGATGGGCGGTCTTCGCCTTTGGCATCCTGTTCAACACCGCGGTTGTTGCATTCGCCCTTTTAACCGTTCGATTACGCGACGCTACGGGTGAAGTGTTGTCGCATCACGAGTTCTCGCTGCGCCCGTTGCGGCGCATGACGGATTGGACCAAAACCACGGTGCGGCGGCGTCCCACGACAGCGCGCGCGCAGAAGGCGCGTCAGCGGGTTCGCACCGCGGCGGGAAGTGACGCTAAACGAATCGACACGACGGATACCCCTGATCGCGATCCCGACAGCAGCGAGGCGCCGAACCGGCGTTCGTCCCGGACCGAAACGGTCTATCGCTAAATTGACGTAAGCGCTTACGTGCCCGCGAAGTATTAACCTGGGCGCGAATAATAAATTTTAGGCCTATTTCTTGTTACTTATGCTTGAACTTGCCGGACAACCCCTGACCCTGGAACAGATCGACGCCGTCGCCCACGGCAAATTGCCCGTAATTCTTTCGCCCGCCGCCATTGACGGGATCGACGCCGCGCGACGTGTGGTTGAAGAGATCATCACCGCCGGCCGGGTGGTGTACGGCATCAACACCGGATTCGGAAAATTGGCGGATGTCCGCATCGCCGATGGCGACCTGCGCGAATTGCAAGCGAACCTGGTGCGAAGCCACGCGTGCGGCGTTGGGCCTGCGTTGTCCATTGAGGAGACGCGGGCCATGCTCTTGCTCCGCGCGAATGTATTGGCCAAAGGATTTAGCGGCGCGCGCCGTAAAGTGATCGACTCGCTATTGGCGATGCTCGAGCGGGAGGTTCACCCGGTGATTCCCGAAAAGGGTTCCGTGGGCGCAAGCGGCGACCTGGCCCCATTAGCCCATTTGGCCTTGGTGGTAATGGGCGAGGGCGAGGCCATCTATCGCGGCGAGCAACTGCCGGGCGGCGAGGCTATGCAGCGGGCCGGCATCACCCCGGTTCAATTGGCGGCCAAGGAAGGCTTGGCCCTACTGAACGGCACTCAAGCGATGGCGTCCATCGGAGGATTGGCGTTATTGCGTGCCCATCGATTGGCGCGCACCGCCGACGTGGCGGGCGCGATGACGTTGGAAGCCTTGCTGGGCACGCCGGTCGCTTTCGATGAACGTATTCACGCGGTACGCCCGCATCCGGGACAGATCGAGGTTGCGCGCCACCTTCGCGAACTCTTGACCGACAGCGAGATCCGCGAATCACACAAGCTCGACGATCCACGGGTCCAGGACGCTTATAGTCTGCGCTGCATGCCACAGGTCCATGGCGCCGTTCGCAGCGCGTTGGGCCACGCCCGCGAAGTGGTCGAGATCGAAACCGGCAGCGCCACCGATAACCCGTTGGTATTTCCCGCATCGGATGGCGAAGAGGCCGATGTTATCTCGGGTGGCAATTTCCATGGCGCACCGTTGGCGCATGCCTTCGACTATGCGGCGATCGCGGTGACCGATCTGGCCAGCATCGGTGAACGCCGCATCGACCGCTTGGTGAACCCGGATCTAAACGAAGGGCTGCCCGCATTCCTGACCGCCCATCCGGGAATTTCTTCGGGATTTATGATCGCGCATGTAACGGCAGTGGCGTTGTTGAACGAGATGAAGGGCCTGTCCCACCCGGCCAGCGTGGACAACGCGCCGACGTCGGCCGGCAAAGAAGACCACGTGTCGATGGGCACCTACGCCGCAGCAAAATTCCGCACCGTGGTCGAAAATGCCGAGCATGTCCTGGCGATCGAACTGATGGCCGCCGCGGAAGGATTGGAATACCGCGTCCCGCTGCTCGCCGGCGCCGGCGTCCGCCGCGCGCACGAGATCGTCCGCAGCCACGTCGATCAACTGACCAAAGATCGTGCATTGTCCGGTGATATTCAGAAACTCGCGGCAGCAATTCGGGCGGGTGAGTTCAGCGAAATCTAGCCGAAGCGGCGGGGTCGGGGGGCAGAGGCCGGGGATAAGAGCACTTAAAGACAATACGGGCGCAAAGTTTTCTACGACCATCTTCGACGCCCGGAATTGGACCTAGTGAAAACAGCACCGTAGTTTGCTTGATTCACCAACGCTCAATCCGCGAACATCTCGCGGAGGGTCAACAACACTTCAGTTTGAACTTGAGTGTCGATTCGGCCGAGTTTTTTCACCAATCGGTTCTTATCAACCGTACGAATCTGATCCAATACAACTTGACCAGATTTCCCTTGGAATCGGCACGGAACACGCGTGGGATAAGCATTTCCCTTGGTCGTCATAGGAGCAACAATTATCGTCCTACTAAAACCATTTATGTTATCAGGAGAGACGATCAAGCAAGGGCGGGTCTTTCGGATCTCGCTACCGACCGTTGGGTCTAAATTTATTAAATAGACTTCGAATCGTTTGATCACCATTCCCACTCTTCCTCGTCCCATTGCGTTGGAATAAGGGTGTCGCCGTGGACCAGTTTATCGTCCCCGCGCTCGGCCATGGCCCGAAATGCTTCCGTCCATCCATCGCGCGGCTGACGCGCTGCGCGAATAGTAATTTGACCATCTTCCGCTTCTAATTCGACCTCATCGGCAAGATTGCTGCGGTCCAGCAGCAGTTTGGGAAGACGAACTCCCCGCGAATTGCCAATTTTTACGATGCGAGCTCTCATAGCTACATTGTAATTACAGTCGATCTTTCGGTCAAGGATAGCGGATCGGTCGTTCGGAACATCTCGTTGTAATTTGAGCGACAACGAGAAAACCGTTGCCATATTATGAAAGCTCTAGATGTCTTAACCGACCGTATGCTAGTCGAAAAACCAAGGCAAAAATGAGCCGACAGTGTTTGTTGGGGCTTAAATTCATCACTGCACCATTCGTGCACTTTGCCCTTTCGCGCTTTTCTGCTATTCAATTATCTTGCCATTAACGATTGCCCGGGCTAGAACTAATGCTCCTTGACGAGAGTATGGACAATTAATTAGATCAAAGAAAGAGGACCCCATGTCGAATCCGTTAGATGACCGCAAGAAAGCCCTGGAAGAAGATTATTTCCGCCGCCAAGAGCGCGAGTTGATCGAAAAGATGAAGGCCAAAATGACGGCCGAACAATCCGCTGCCGCGTTGCCGCAATGTCCAAAGTGCGAGGGCAAACTGGTCGAAGTTGATTTCGAGGGCGTTAACATTGACCTCTGCGACCATTGCGGCGGCGCCTGGCTGGACGCCGGCGAATTGGAAAGGTTGACCAAGAAAGATTCCGGCGGGGTTTTTTCCCGTATGTTTGGAAGCAAGTAATGACGGAAACCTGAGCATGAGTTCACGCATCATCACCGCGCCGCACGGTCCGGTCTTAAGCTGCAAAGGTTGGCATCAAGAGGCGGCTCTGCGCTGTCTAATGAACAACCTGGATCCGGCGGTCGCCGAACGGCCCGAGGATCTGGTTGTCTACGGAGGCCGCGGGAAAGCCGCGCGCAACTGGGCCTCGTTCGACGCGATCGTGCGTGAATTGCGATCGATCGAAAATGACGAGACGCTGTTGGTCCAATCCGGCAAACCGGTCGCGGTCTTTCGCACCCACGAATACGCGCCGCGCGTGCTGATCGCGAACAGCAATTTGGTCGGGCACTGGGCTGACTGGGAACACTTTGACGAACTGGAGCGCAAGGGTCTGATGATGTACGGCCAGATGACGGCCGGCAGTTGGATCTACATCGGCACGCAGGGAATCGTCCAAGGCACGTTCGAAACGTTTGCCGCCATGGCTGACCGGCATTTTGGCGGATCGTTGAGTGGGCGCCTGGTCGTGTCCGGTGGTATGGGCGGCATGGGCGGTGCTCAGCCATTGGCCGCGGCATTGAATGGTGCGGCTTTCCTGGGGATCGACGTCGACCCGTGGCGGATACAACGCCGGGTCGAGACCGGTTACTGCGACCGGATGGCGAATAACCTGGACGAAGCGCTAGCGCTCTGTCAGGAAGCCATCGATCAAAAGCGCGGGCTTTCGGTTGGTTTGGTTGGCAACTGTGCCGAAGTGTTGCCCGAGATCGTTCGCCGCGGTGTTCACGTCGATGCCGTGACCGATCAGACCAGCGCGCACGATCCGTTGGTGGGTTATATCCCCGCCGGACTTTCATTGGAGGAGGCGGCGGAACTGCGCGAACGCGATCCGTCGGGCTACGTCAAGCGATCGACCGCATCCATGGCGGTACACGTCAATGCGATGTTGGACCTACAACGCGCGGGCGCGGTGGCCTTCGATTACGGCAACAACATTCGCAAATTTGCTTTCGATGCCGGCTGCACCGACGCGTTCAATATTCCCGGTTTTGTGCCGGAATACATTCGACCGCTGTTCTGCGAAGGCAAGGGTCCGTTCCGGTGGGTGGCGCTGTCGGGCGATCCCGAAGACATTCGCAAGACGGACGACCTGGCGCTGGAAATGTTTCCCGAAGATGCGACCTTAAACCGCTGGTTCCGCCTGGCGCGCGAACGCATACAGTTCCAAGGTCTCCCGTCGCGGATCTGCTGGCTCGGCTATGGTGAACGCGCCGAGATGGGCGATGCGATCAACGAGATGGTGCGGCGCGGCGAGCTGAAGGCGCCCATCGCGATCGGCCGCGATCATTTGGATACGGGTTCAGTGGCCTCGCCGTATCGCGAGACCGAAGCGATGAAGGATGGTTCGGACGCGGTGGCGGATTGGCCGATCTTGAATGCGTTGTTGAATACCGCCAGCGGCGCAAGTTGGGTGTCATTCCATCACGGCGGTGGAGTGGGAATTGGTTATAGCCTGCACGCCGGACAGGTTTCGGTGGCCGATGGTACCGATGC
>JBDSEC010000277.1:0-2767 GCA_039920205.1 Pyrinomonadaceae bacterium | reverse complement strand
TCTTGGTCGATTTCCATCCGGACCCGAATGTGGCGCTGGTCGACGGCCCGCAAGCGTTGTTGTTGAGCGAGCTCCCGCGGTTTTTGGAAGACGTGCGAATCGTTCGCGAGGCGTACCTTCAGCGTTGCGGGCTGACGTAGATCCTCCGTCCCCGGGTTGCACCGGCGAATGTGGATTGAGAACCGAGGTACGGTTAAATCCAGTAATCTTTGGATCGCCCAGGATGCGCACGCGGTTGGCAGCCAACTACCATCAGAAAATTTTTAACCTCGAATTGGAAAACTCTAGCCCCGATTCTTTGCCACCGGAAAACACAGAATTTCTCCCAATGCTTCGCCCCTCGATTTGCCTGGCATCAATCGCGGCCAGTTATCAATCACGTCAGGTAGCCGACACCCCAAGTGCGGACCCGGTGCGGCTCGTAGTAAGTTCGCAAACCGGACGGATAAAATTTTTGAAACAAAATGCTTGACGTAACCAAAAAGTTACGTTACTCTATGCCTACCTAACACGGAGGAGTAAAGAAATCATGGAATTAGATGAAATGACGATGGATATTGAACTGCATGTGGACGTAAACGGCCCAATTGAGGCGGTTTACCAGAGCGTCTTACAGCAGGTAGGTGCGGCAAATGTGCGGCCGGACGGCGAGTCCTTGAATATGAAACTGGAAGAATGGGCCGGGGGGCGGTGGTATCGGGATCGTGGCCAGGGCATTCAGCACCTCTGGGGACATGTACAGGTGATCAAACCACCGTCGCTGCTCGAACTCAGCGGACCGCTGCTCATGTCCTATCCGGCGATCAATCATATCGAGGTCAAACTGGCCGAGACCGGGGGCAAGGGCACCACTCGCGTAAGCTTTCGCCATCGAGCGATCGGAATGCTCGACCCGGGCCTTAAGGAAGGGGTCCAAGTCGGGTGGCAACACCTGCTCGATGCGGTCAAGGGCGATTTTGCTAAAACCGAGGGCTCCCAGACCTAAACACGATGGCCGAAGACCTAGACCAGGTTTGGAAGGCGCTCTCCGACCCGACCCGCCGCACGATCCTTGATCAACTGCGGCGCGGTTCGATGACGACAACCGAGATCGTCAACGCCTTTCCCGATATGACCCGGCACGCGGTCATGAAGCACATCGATGCGTTGCGTAACGCGAACTTGATCAACACGCGCGAAGAGGGACGGCGACGGATCAATTCGTTGAATGTCGTTCCGATCCGGCAAATTTACGAGCGGTGGGTTGGACCGTTTACCGAACTTTGGTCCAACACGCTGCTCCGCATAAAAGACGACGTAGAAAACAAGACTAAGGAGTAGAAAATGCAAACGGAAACAAGACCAACGCGGATCGCCGATGCGATCGTCGCGGAGATGGAACAAGAAGCGGCCACCACCAAGAAACTGCTTGAGATAGTACCGGAAGATAAATTGACCTGGCGGCCGCATCCGAAGGCCATGTCGTTGGGCCGGTTGGCGATGCACATAGCCATCTTGCAGGGCGGCGTAGCGGAACTCGCCGATCTGGATTCGACCGAGCCGCCGAATTTTCCGGAGCCGGAAGCCACCAGTCGCGCCGAAATACTCGAGGCCTTTGCCGCGAGTCAAGCAAAGGCGCGCGCGATCGTCGGCGGTACCGACGATGCCCGCGCGCTGGCCGAATGGAAACTGACTAAAGACGGCGCGACCCTTTTGGCAATGCCGCGCGCGGCCTTCTGGCGGTCGATCCTGTTGAATCACAACTACCATCACCGCGGTCAGCTATCGACCTACCTGCGCGAGCTGGACATCCCGTTACCCTCGATCTACGGCCCGAGCGCCGACACCAATCCGTTTGCTTAACGGTGATTTTTTAGGAGGTAGATCATGTCAGCAATAAATATCGCAGCCGGCCGAAACATTGTGTTGCCAGCCGAGTGGGAGGCCGCGCGAACGGCGTTACTCGTGAAGGAAAAGGAGCTGACCCGCGCCCGTGACGCGCTGGCCGCCGAGCGCCGGCGGATGCCGTGGGTCGCCGTCGAGAAAGAGTACGCGTTCGAGGGGCCCAACGGAAGGGCAACCTTGCTCGACCTATTCGACGGCCGCAAGCAGTTGATCGTCTATCGCGCGTTTTTCGATCCCGGGGTATTCGGCTGGCCGGACCATGCCTGCCGCGGCTGCTCGTTAGGAGCAGATCAGGTCTCGAATCTCGCCCATTTGAATCAACGCGATACCACCTTGGTTTACGCTTCGCGCGCACCGCAGGCGGACATCGAGCGGCTGAAAGAGCGGATGGACTGGGAGATGCCGTGGTACACCATCACCGACAGCTTTGACGCCGACTTCGGCGTGGACGAATGGCATGGCCACAACGTGTTCTTCCGCGACGGCGACCGGGTGTTCCGTACCTACTTCGTCAACAGCCGCGGTGACGAAGCGATGGGCAGCGTCTGGAGCTACCTGGACATAACCCCGCTCGGCCGCCAGGAAACGTGGGAAGACTCGCCCGAGGGTTACCCGCAGACACCGCCGTACACGTGGTGGAACTGGCACGACAATTACGACGCCGAAACCACGCCCGACCCCAAGTGGGTTCAGATATCGACGGCCGGCGAGGCCGCTTTCCGTGACGAAGACAAATAGCTCGTCGAAGGTGTTTTGTCTAGCCGCGGACATTTGCCCCGAAGGCAAAGATTTCCGTTCCGGCTCCCCCTCTCCCGTTTTTTTGGGAGAGGGGGTTGGGGGGGTGAGGGTGCGCTTCGCATACGGAACTGTCACTAATTGAATT
>JBDSEC010000276.1:0-7802 GCA_039920205.1 Pyrinomonadaceae bacterium | reverse complement strand
ACCCCGTGGAACACTGAGTATTGGAGTGGTGGTTCGTCGTCCGGGCCCGGCGCGGCCACTGCGGCCGGTCTGTTGTCGTTCAGTATTGGTTCGGAAACATCGGGCTCCATCATCACCCCCGCGGCCTATTGCGGGGTTTCCGGCTTACGGCCGACGTATGGAGCGGTTTCACGGCATGGCGCGATGGCGCTGTGCTGGACCTTGGATAAACTAGGCCCGCTCTGCCATAGCGTCGAGGATTGTGATCTGGTCTTTAGCGTGATCGCTGGATACGATGCGGCGGACCCCACATCGCGGATGCGGCCACGCCTGGCCACGTCGCGTGATGGCAGCCAACGGAACCGCCGTAAAAAGCTTGCGGTAATGAAGGATTCGTACGAAAAGGCCCAGCCCGAGGTGCGCGATAATTTCCTTCGCTCGGTAACGGCATTGAAAGAATTTGCCGATGTGGAGATGGATGTCGGGCTGCCGGATTTCCCTTACGGGGCGAGCGTCGGCACGATCGTCGGCGCCGAAGGTGCGGCGGCGTTTCGTGAACAGATCGAAACCGGGCAAATGCGCTCGCTTGCTTCACCGGAAGGCCGCGTCGGCGGATATACGGCTTCGCTGATCACCGCCGTGGACTATCTTCATGCCATGCGTTTGCGGGGGCCGATGCGCCGGGCCTGGGCTGAAATGTTCCGAAAGTTCGATCTTTTGATCGCGCCCTCGCGCTCGACGGTGGCCTATCCGATCAACCAGACGTTTGACCAGGCCTATCCGGATATTCGCGGCGCGGCATCGCCGATCGCGGCGTGCAATTTGGTGGGTGTACCAGCGGTGTCGGTGCCGAACGGACTCGGCCCAAACAATTTGCCCACGGGTATTCAGTTCGTTGGACCAGCCTGGGGCGAAGAAGTGATATTCGAAGTAGTGGGAAATTACCAGAAACGGACGGACTGGCACAAAGCAAAACCTGCGGTCGCATGATCCGGCTTAATTCTTCTTCACGGCAGGGTCATTCATCGTAGGTTTGCCGTCCGGTTCGGGGGCCGGGACGTTGCGCAGAGGATTCGCGATCGACAGATCAAAATCGATCGGCACGACGCGCTTGAATTTGAAAATGAATTTCTTGAAACGGCCAAAGACATAGACGCGTCCGGAAACGGGCCAGGTCTCTTTTGAATTCCGCCACTCACTAAGTGCGCCGATAAGTGCAGTTGGTGTGCTGATATAAACCAAGATGGGTGCCGGCAGATCCGCTGGCTTCTTGTTCGGGATCTTGAACTTCTGCTGAAATTCGTCGATCGTGACGGAAGATCCGTTTACTTTCACATCTTCGAACACCAAAAAATCCACTTCACCACCCTTATCCAACGCCGCCACGGTGATCGGCACTTCAAAGGTAATGCCGAACGGCCGCACGCTAACCAGACGCGGTTGACCGACTTGAACCATCGCATCGGATTCGTCATCGGCGGGCGACTTTGGATCCGACGCTTTGTCGGATTCGCGCTTAACCGAAACCTGGGCATGTTGAACTTTGTAGCCGCGGATCTCGTCCGGCTCGTCGCGCACGGTGGAGCTATCACTGCCGCTTTGGGCCAAACCGCCAACGGCCAGTAGAACCAGCCCAAGCGTTACGGCCAGCAATCGCATCGTTTTTGTCTGCAAATTTGGGATCACAATATTCAACGCATCTCTAAGATGCCTGGGGGTGACGTTCTGTTAGCCGGAATTTTGCCACGGCAAATCGTCGTTTCACCGGTTAGGCCGGTGGGGATACTGGCCCCTTTGGCGATAATGTGGCTCCCAGCAATCGTGGCAGATCCAAAACCAACGCTACGTCGCCGGTGGGCAGCTCCGTTGCGCCGCTTATTCCCCACCAGTGGGGTGAATGTTGACCCAAGCCGCGGACCAGTACCTCACGATGTCCTTCCCACGAATCAACCCCTAAAGCGACCAGTTCCGGCCGCGCCGTCTCGTCGACCTCATTCGCCGCGCCTTCGGCCCGCAGCGCGATCACTAAGTGCTGACGCGATTCACCGGCACTGGCAGGTTGGTTCAAAAGTTCGCGCAGACTGACGAAGGGAATGCTTTCGCCGCGCCAGTCAACGAACCGTCCGGCCCCCTCCGTTCGGATCACGCGAGCCGCGACAAAGCCAGCCTCGGTGATGTGATTTGTCGACAGACAATATGACGAACCCGCAGACTTTACTACCAAGGTCTGGACCAACGCCAGCGTAGTAGGTAACACCAGTTCAAAACTGGTTCCGGCTTCGAAATTGCTGGAAAGATGCACTTCGCCGCCCACCCGGGCGACCATTGACTCGACCACATCCAACCCGACCCCGCGGCCCGAGAGTTCCGTCACCGCAGCGGCCGTGGAAAATCCTGGTTGAAAGATCAACCGCAGGATCTGATGCTCGGACATTGACGTCGCGGCGTCGGTCAGTCCTCGTTCGACCGCGGTCCGACGGATAGCGGCCGCATCGATGCCGCGGCCGTCGTCGATCAGCCTTACGCGTATGCGGCTGCCCGCCGATTCCGCCTCGATACGAATTGAACCGCGCGCCGACTTGCCGGCCGCGCGCCGCCGGTCCGGAGTTTCGATCCCGTGATCGACCGCATTACGGACCAAATGCAACAGTGGTTCGTAAAGCCCATCGGCCAGCGATTTGTCGATCAGTACATCATCTCCCAACTTGGAGAATTCGACCTCTTTTCCCGAGGACCGGGCGGCCATAGTGCCCGCTCGGATCACGCGTGACATCGTTTGATCCAACGACACCATGCGCAAACCGATAATTTGTTCTTCGAGCGCGGCAAACCGCCGGCGAATTCGTGCCGCGCGCAATTCCAGATCGCTCCGTTCGGTCCGGGGCATTTCACCAGCGAGCGCTGCGCTTAAGGCCAGGGCACTATCGGTGGCGAGTTCATGCGTCGCGGCCACCACATCATCCAATTCATGCAGATCGACCCGCACTACGGACAGCCGCCCAACCCGGGATTCGTCGCTCGATTCCGGTTCGATCGCGGGCGCTGAGATCGCAACCTCGGCCGCCGGACTAAGCTCATTGAGGGTAAGTTCAGCGTATTGTTCTAATCGCCGCGAAAGGTCCTCGGCCGTGATCTTCGCCGAATAGACCAGGCGAAAACTTATCTGGTCCAATGAAGCCGGATCGATCCCCGGCATGGTGGACACCAGATCTCCATTCGAGGAAAGTTCGGCACTCAATTCGCGAAATCGATCGTCGAAGGTTTCCAAGGCAAAGCTGACGTTTACCAAGAATAGCCTAGCGCCTTCATCGATCGACTCGCGCAAGCGGACCAACTCGTATTGACTAAGCGAACGCGCAACATCCTCGGGCAATAACGCCAACACAGATTCGGAATTGCTCGCTTCGACCGGGCTGCCCTCGCGACCGGCAATGCGGCGCACGCGCTCGATCAGCGCTTCCGGAACTGGAGGAGTTTCACCCCGCCGCGCGGCGAGGACCAATGACGAAATGGTCGCAGCGCCATCATCCAGGGCTTCGATCATCACGTCGTCCGGAGCGATCCGGCCCATCCGCGCGACGTCTAACATCGACTCCAATTCGTGCGCAAGCCGAATGGTGGCCTCCAGGTCAAGGGCGGAAGCCGAGCCCTTGATGGTGTGAATGTGCCGGAAAATTCGTCCGATCAGATCACGGCGTGCGCTGCCCTGTCCGCGCCGCGCCCGCAAGGTTTGCAGGTCGGCCAGCAGAACTTCGATAAGCTCGTCAGTTTCGTGTAGGAATTCGCTGAGCAGGTCGTCCATAGGGCTCTGGTACGTCCTTTGGGGAACGATAAGCGATCTGGCCGCGTCGTCCGCGGGCGGTCATTCGTTGGATCCGACGCTTAACGATTCGTCCGCCGACAACGGCGAGTTCGTAATTTCCGGCCGGACTGGATTCTCTTCCAGATCCTGTTTGATGGCGTCGAGAATGCCATTGATGAACTGGGTCGCTTCGTACGAGGAAAAGCGCCGAGCGATCTCCAACGCTTCGTTGATGGCCACCGTGTGAGGGGTAGGCTCGTGCAAAAATTCGTAAACCGCCAGTCGCAAAATATTGCGATCGACGATCGCCATGCGCGAGATGCGCCAATGTTCCGCGCGCGAACGAATACGTTCATCTACTTCGGCCAGGTTGGACAAAGCGCCCACCGCCAGCCGCGAAGCAAAATCGCGCGCCTCTTCTTCCATCTCGAAATCGCTCAACTGCGACCAGTACTCGCGTACCAGTTCATCAGGTGGCGTTTCCGTGACATCAGCCGCAAAGAGCATTTGCAAGGCGCATTCACGCGCCTTACGTCTAGAACCCATAATACTTTGATGTTGCTGAAGACCCGGACGACTACCCGGCCCCTTCATCCACTACCTTGTACAAATTCACCAACTCAACGGCCGCCATCGCGGCTTCAAAACCCTTATTACCTGACTTAACGCCCGCACGATCGATCGCCTGTTCCAAAGTATCGGCCGTGATGATCCCATACAACACCGGTACGCCGGTCTGCATTCCCGCGGTAGCAATACCCTTGGTAACCTCGCCCGCAATGTAATCAAAGTGGGGCGTCTGACCGCGAATGATCGTACCCAAACAGATCACCGCATCAAATCGCCCTTGCGCGGCGACCTTATGGGCCAACTGCGGGATCTCGAACGAACCCGGAACACGAAAAACTTCGACTTCCTTGTTGCTGGCACCCAAGCGATCCAATGCATCCAATGCGCCCTCGATAAGACGGCCCGTCAGAAAGTCATTCCAACGGCTGGCAACAAGCGCGAAGCGTAAGCCTTCGGCATTCAATCGTCCTTGATGTGTGATCGGGTGCAGATTCATGTTCTAAATTCGGTACCACAACTCCTACTTTCAGTATAGGTGAATCGGATAAACCGTTACAAGCAGGAAATCCGGTCAACAAAGCATACCATCTTTCTATATCACCGCGATCGTAAGCCCCACGCCGGTTTACTATTTCGCGCGCGGGCCACCGCCAGCGGCGGCTTTACCCCGGCTCAACATATTCGCAAATAATCGATACGCACCCGGAACACCATGCGGCAATTGGCGGAACCACGCGAAGGCAGTGTAAATGTAAAGCCCTCGTCCCATTGGCACCATCACCTCGCCACCGTTCTGTGCCGGCTCTCCCTCGTCATGCGTTTCAAGCACGGGTGTATATGACGCGCCAAACTCCGTGAATCCGTAAAGCGACCGTTCCTGTACCCAACCATCAAAATCCAAGGCGGTTATTTTGTTGGGCCAATTAAACAGCGGATCTTCCGGCTTCAAGATCGTCACCGGCGCATTTTCGTCCGAAATGCGCGGTCCCATCTGGGTCGCAAAGGGAGGCAGTTTCAAGGTCGCGTATGTCGGCCGCTGATATTGAACGATCAACGTCCCGCCGGCCCGGGCAAAGTCCAACAGCCGTTCATGATTCGCGACGAAATCGGGCCGTGTATCGGTGGCTTTGATCCCCACAACGATCGTTTCGAACTGACTCAGGTCTCCGGCCGCCAGATCGCTCTCGCTCAACATGGTGACCGGCACGCCCATCCTTCGGATCGCATCCGGAACCTCGTCACCTGCACCCATGATGTAGCCGACCCGTACCGGCGCGACCTTTAGATCAAACACATTCACCGTAGCCGCTGCTGGAGCATAGATCCGGTGCGTCTGGATGTGCGGATAACTCAGCACATGCATTTCTTGGTCATACTTTTGGCCATCAGCCGTGGCCACGGCGATGATCGGATACGAACCGGCCGCGGGCCTGCCTCTCGGCGTCACCGTGAACACCGCCGTTAGTCGATCACCTCTACGCTTGAAGGAAAGCGGCACGGTGGAAGGAGCTGCGCTCCAACCTGCCGGCAGTTGCAACTGTACTTGGCTGGTGATAGGCCGATCGGCATTGTTGGTTGCCACGACCACCAACCGCTGCGGTTTGGCCGCCGTGCCCGAGGGAACGATCAGCAGATCTTGGTCCAGTTCCAGCGACAACGCCGGCACAACGTTGACGTCGCGCCGAAGTTCACCACGCACGGCATCGGCAAAGCGATATTGAATTGGCCGCTCAAACCGAACTATCTCGCCGCCGATCTTGAACTCTGCCTCGCCATATATCTCTGCAGGCAAGAACGGAAAACAGAGCGGGTCCCTTTTCGACCAAGGTGTTAGCGGATCCGGCCAGCGAAATAGATCGTGGTCCCGCGGACTCGTCAGCCAAAAGGGTTCGGTCGGTTTAAGCGCTGACCCGGCGACCAACTTGGTTTCAAACTGCAATACCTCGGTTTCGCCAGTTGCAGGCACAACTTGAGAATTCGCCGAATTAGGCTTGGGTACGGTAGTCCAACCGGTCGGATTTATGACATTCATGCCGATCCGTTGGACATTGTCTAACTGCGGATTTGAGACCTGCATTGATACTGTCAGCGTGTCTCCGGGTACAACCGTCTCGCGATCGGCGATCACATCGATCTCGATCCCCGCTACCCGGCGAAGGGCCTCGGTGAATTCCGCCTCCTTTGCCGATAGGAAGAAATCGGCGTCTTCGCGAGCACTCGATGCGGACAGTGCTTTCAGCCGCGTCCGGCCTTTACGAACGGCATTCAATCCATCAGCCAGCGCCGGAATGATCTTTTGCGGCTCGAATGGGTCGTACTCATTCAACGCACGTTTGGCCGCCACTTCGGTGCGGACCAATTCGAATCTAAATGCTTCGTCTGTTACCCCTACCTGCGTGCCCAATCCGGAAATAGACGTGTCGATCGCGGTAAAAAGCGATGTGTCCGGTCCTTTCCAGGTTTCCACCCCTTGAACTAACCGCACCCCGGAATATCGCGGGCCACGATTTTCCAGATTCCCCTGTTCCTGAGTGCGATGAAGACTTCGGCCTTCCGCGGCGATCTCGGCATAACTGCGTCCCAAAAGCGGATCGTACCGGCCGGTATCAAAGCGCAAAGTCGGGGGGTCGGTCTGGTTTCGTGGGTTGCTGCTGACGTAAAACTTTCGGACTTTCCAGGCCGGCAATCCGGCGCGTATCTGTTCGGGAAATTGATTCGGGTCGGCCGCGGCAACAACCGCTCTAGGGGTTAGGTATCCGGCGAATTGATGTTGACCATGACCATCCGCCGAAGTGCCGGAAAAGCGCGAGATCAAAACCAGCGGCCGAAAGATTCGGATGGCCCGAACCATATCGCCCAGGATCAATTGCTCCGGCCATTTTGATTTGGCTTCGTCCAGAGATTTGGAAAAACCGTAATCAAACGCGCGAGTGAAATACTGTTCGGCCCCATCCAGCCGGCGCGCTTGCAGCAACTCTTCCGTCCGGATCACCCCCAACGATTCCGACTGCTCAGAACCCAAAACATTCTGCCCCCCGTCGCCCCGCGTCAGTGATAAGTAAGCCGTGCGCGCCGGCAGTCCGCGGGCCATATAGGCCAACAGCGCCGAATCCTCGTCATCAGGATGGGCGCCTGTCAGCATAACGCTGCCGGTGGTCTGCAATCCACGCAGCAACTGGCCCAATCCCAACGCGCCGTAATCATAGGTCGGGCGAACTTGAGCACGCGCGGGTGGGGAAACAAAAAATAGATTTGATAGCGTCAGCACTACCAGCAAAAGCAGTACCGTCCCACGCTGCCTAGTTTTTTTCGATCTGGTCATTATCCGCTTCATTATCACTTCACCATCAATCTGAACCTTGGATCTGCGGGTTTGCGTCTGCCGTTGAAAATGGCCATTCCCGTCAGATCCCCGACCGCACAAAATAAATTACCAGTCCAGCGGTCAACA
>JBDSEC010000275.1:0-13064 GCA_039920205.1 Pyrinomonadaceae bacterium | reverse complement strand
GCTACTTTTCCCTTTCAAACATCAGATAATGCGTCTCAGCCATTCCCAATTCAGCATAGGTCCGTTGTGCGGCGACGTTTTCCTTTTCAACATAGAGGCGAAAACCGCAAACATTTTCCGCCGACGCGAGCTGCTGCACATATTCATACATGCGGCGATACACGCCGCGGCGGCGCCAAGCAGGGGTGACGTAAACACTCTGGATCCACCAGAACAGGCCGTTGCGCCAGTCGCTCCATTCATAGGTGATCATCAACGACGCGACCGCGCGCGGATCATCGTCGTCGGTTTCAGCGATCAAATAGAAACCGTACTCCGGATGATCGAATAGTCCAGCTACGCCCGGTCGCAGCACCGCTTCGGCGAGGTTTTTGCCCTCGGTCTCGGCCGCCATCGCCCGATTGAAAGTGACCAACGACGGTATGTCCGAAGTATTGGCACGGCGCAGATTGATCCCAATTGTCATAATTAATGTTAGCGGTCAGTAAGCTTCGCCGGTCGCAACCAGTTCTCGGCCGGAAATTCGCAATCGCCATCAATAAAATGCAACGAATATGCATGCCGCGATCGGTCTGACCTATTGGCCCGGCTTAAGTGCGGGAGCATGCCATCCAGCAAGATCAAGGTGCCGGCCGCCACTTCCAGCGGGACTATTCCCGTTTCGGGCCACGGTGCGGGATCCAGGCGCTGGAACTTGGTGCCCCCATTGCCATCTCGAACAAACCGGGATCTCAAGCCCGCACTATGGCCGCCTGGTAGCGCCCACAAACAACCATTATCGACAGTTGCGGTTTCCAGCGCGAACCACAATCCAACCACGCTCGGCGGGTTAGTATAGAGGAACGTGCTGTCTTGGTGACAAGTTACTTCGCCGCCAATGTGCGGCTGTTTAAAAATATACATGGACTGGACTAGCGTGGGTCGTTTTGAATTCAGCGAGGCCGCCAATTCATACATTCGATCGGACTGCGAGAACTCGGCAAAGACCGGATCCAAAACGTGCAGGGCATGCCCGATCTTGTTGATCGACTTTTCTTTGACTTGCCGCAGCGTACCAGCGGAATCGAAAGCATCGGCTTCGAAAAAGAATCGGATCTTATCGCCCGAATCCAAAAAATACTCGTCGCTTGTTCGCGTCTGTTCGATCGTGGAAAAGATCGAAACCGTTGATCGCGGATCGAACTCGGCGACCAATTCATCGGCGCGTTGCCGCAAGCTAGCGCGATCCGACGCGCTCACAAAGTCGGGTATCACCAAATACCCGTTGCGTTGAAATTCATCCAACTGTAATTCGTTTAGTCGCATGCTCTGATCCTAACCGACCGTTATGAAGTTGGCGACATCGCGCGCAGAATGATCCGCTTATCGCCGGCCCGCCGGGTAACTCGGGTACGGTCCAAATACTCCAATAAGGGGATCGCATACTTGCGCGAAACACCCGTAAGTTCTTTGAACGCGGTAACGTCGATCAGCCGGTCCGGTTCATGCTCGGACCCATAAGCGGCCAACTTGACCAACAAATGATCCAAAGCTTTGCGGTCACAGAAGGTATCGCCGAATACCGGTTTAATCTCGTCCGCGTCTAGTAACATTTGTAGCAATTTGCGGGCATGCTCGCGGTTGACGGGCTTAGCCAATCGGGAAAGCGCTTCGTCGAAGGTGGGTGGCTCCAATCCCGCGTCTCGATAGACGGCTGCGATCTGATCGCGTTGGGCTACGTCGCTTTCCGAGAGCGTGACGCTATGAGTGGCCGATCGCACTAGCTGTTGGTCAAACGCAAGTGACCCCTCGGCGGTCAATCGAGCCAAGATAGCGCGGAAGATCTCGGGTGGAACATGCGAAAACAGCTTTTCACGCAGGGTTTCGCGCGATAGACCGCGCGAAAGCGGTTCCCGTTGATGGTGATCCGTGACTGCGTTGACCGCGGCCTGGGCCAATTCGTCGAACGCTGCCGCGCCGAGGTAGCTCCCGTTGGCGAGAACTACCAAACCGGTCTCAAGCACCGCTTTGGTGGCGCGGTCCAACAATGCGCCAGTCCATCCGGTTCGCGCCGCCAGATCCGCGCGAGTCAACCCACCCGATCCGGCCCTCTCGACAAAAATTCGCAAGCGCTGTTCTGGCGAGGCGGTCAACAAATTGCTCAAGAAATCGCGCGCCGCGCCGCGATCGCGTCCGCGATGTTTCACGGCCAGCGGGTCCAAAACCAGGCCGCCGGCGATCGTGTGCGACGGTGAATATGACCGAAGGATAAAACGTTCGCCGGTCACGGTCACTATCGGGGATTCCAATGAAAGTTGTAACAAACCGCTGGAACCAGGTGCTACTTCATTCGACGGGTCCAATACCCGGGCTCGCCCAAAGATCTCGCCGGCGCCCAAATGGAGGCGGATCCGCGCTCGCGATCTCAATGGCCGGGGGGCGCTGGCCAATACCGTTACGTGAGCATCAATGATCTGGGTGGGCCGCAATCGGTTCGGTTGGGCCAATACCATCCCGCGTTCAGTCTTCGTTATCTCGATGCCGCCCAGATTGATGGCGGTGCGTTGACCGGCCCAGGCCTTTTCTACGGCTTTACCGTGAACCTGGATCCCGCGAACCCGGACGCGTTCACCCGCCGGCATCAGTTCTAGTTCGTCACCGTTGCTTAGCTCGCCAGAAACCAATGTTCCGGTGACCACGGTTCCGAACCCCTTCATGGTGAAGGCTCGATCGATGGGCAGGTGGGGAACCGTGTCGTTTGTCCGTGGCGGCAATGCCCGGGCGATCGCCACCAGCGCCGCTTTCAACTCCGGTAGGCCCGCACCGGTCTTGGCGCTGACGGCGAGCATAGGCGCGTCCGCCAAAAACGAGTCCGCCACCAATTCCCGCGCTTCATCGCGGACCAATTCCAGCATTTCGCCATCGACGGTGTCTGATTTGGTTAGGATCACGATCCCGGCCTGGACTCCTAATAGCCGGCAAATATCAAAATGTTCGCGCGTTTGCGGCATCACCCCTTCGTCGGCGGCAACTACCAGCGCGACTACGTCGATCCCCTGGGCCCCGGCCAGCATGTTCTTGACGAACCGTTCATGACCCGGTACATCGACAAAGCCGAAATGCTGGCCATCAATGGTCCGGTCGGCAAAACCCAGGTCGATCGTAATGCCGCGCCGCTTTTCTTCGGGTAAACGATCGGCATCGACGCCCGTCAAGGCCTGTACCAGCGTCGTCTTTCCATGGTCAATGTGCCCGGCGGTGCCGATGATGATGTCCATTAGTTCAGCGGCAAAAAGAAACCCAATTCGCGCGAAGCGTTCGAATCGTGCAGGTCGCGTTCACCATTGGGCTGAAAACCCATCGAGCGATAGAGCGCGTGGGCTTTGGTGAATCGTGTATCGCTCCACAACTCTAATCGGTTGCATTCGGCGCTGCGGGCGTGGTCGATCACCAGGTTGGTTAGCCGACGGCCCCAACCATTTCGGCGTAGCGACGGGTCGACATAAAGGCTTTTGAGTTCAGCTACACCGGCGCTGGCGGTAAAACCGACCGTGGCCAAAATAATGGTTGCCGGTCCGTCAGTCGTGACGACCCAGAATTCGCCGCCACGGGTGCGAAAATATTCGCCCGGGTTCAGCAGATGAGTATCTTCGTTCTCGGCATCCAGCACACAGTCGTGTTCGCGAAGGATCGATCCGATCAAGGATAGAATGCCCGGAACATCGGCGGGTAAGGTTGGACGAAACGATTCCATCTTAGTGGTCAGCGGAAATTCAAAATGGGCAGAGAAGCCCGCCGGGCGACCAGGTTGGTGGGCGAATGCGCACGGGATTGGGGCTCGCGCCGGGTGGCCCAGATCCGTTCCAATCGAGCCAATTCAACACCATCCGAATCGGGATCCACCAAGGCCAACCAGATCGGTGTCGGCAACCAGGCCCAGGCCTGCCCATAAACTGAGTTATTCAGTTGCTCGACGCGATGTTCCACCCGGTCCTGCAATGATTGCGGCGGCAGATCTTCCCAGTTGTCGTAACAAGCATGATGGATACACGGCGCTGGTTTTGCGCGCCGATGAACCAAACAGCCCGTGCCGGGCTGAAATAGGGGGCAGGAGTAGGTGCGCGAGAACGAATCAGCGCCACCCCGCAGATCGTATCGCTTGATCGCCGACCGAGCGCGCTCATAAACCGCCTGCTTTTCTTCCCGAGAAAGCCGTGGTGTTTGTTCGATCGTTTCGCGCATCGCCACCGCTTCCAACCGAGTGATGTGCACATTGACGAAATGCGCGTCGGTGCAACATTCCCCCGCCGTTGGGCATACGCCGCAATCGTGTGCCGCGGGTTCGAAAACCAGCTTGATATGGGTTTGAAACCGGGCCTTTTCGCGTTGCAGTTGCGCCAACGCGGTCCGTTCGTATGTCGGTTCGATCATTAGAATTATTTCGACGACGACGAGTAGCGATATAAAGCCAGAAACTCGCGATTGCCTTTCGCGCCCAAAACCGGTGATTCGATCAGCCCGCCAGTGATGAGTCCCACCTCGGCTGCGGCCACATTCACTTCGGCGATAACCCGCTGATGCTGCGCCGGATCGGTTACGATGCCACCCTTGCCCACCTCGCCCCGGCCGACCTCGAATTGCGGCTTTATCAGCGTAACGAGTTGTCCGTTTTCGGTCAACAAAGGCGCAACGGCCGGAAGTATCTTGGTCGCCGAAATGAAGGAAACATCCATGACGGCCAGATCAAATAAGTCGGAAAAATCTTCAGGCTTCAAATAACGCGCATTTACCCGTTCACGAACGTCTACGCGTGGATCGGTACGCAGACGCCAATCAAGTTGGTTGTGCCCTACATCCAGGGCGACTACCCGGCGAGCACCCTGTTGCAGCAGGCAATCCGTAAATCCGCCAGTCGAGGCCCCCACATCCAGGCATAGTAGTCCAGGCACCTTAATTCCGAACGCTTTCAGCGCGGCTTCCAACTTTAATCCCCCGCGGCCGACAAATCGGGTCGCAGGATTATTATGATCTTTGATCCGGATGGGAGCTTCGGGCGCGAAGAGAGCCGACGATTTTTCGACCCGCTGTTCGGCTACCAGCACGACACCGGCCATGACCAGCGCTTGGGCCTGCGCCCGCGAACTGGCCAGTCCGCGATCTACCAGTAGTTTGTCGATCCGTTCCCGTTCCATAACGGAAACACTTTACCGCAGGTTGGCGTAGTATCGACAGGCACGGGGAGTTTCCGGCATGATCTGAAGAACGCAAATTGGACCGTGAGGATCTGCCACCGATCTCGATTTTCAACGGAGACTGAATATTGTGATGAGAAAGCGGGCAATTCTGTCATTGATCACTTTGCTATGTTTTCATTTAATTGTGTTACCACCGACTTCTCGTGCCTATCGATCACCGCAGATCAGGGACGAAAAATTCACTCAGATCCTTCGCCTGGCCCAAATCAAGCTAGATGGTCTTCACGCGTCGCTCCAATTTCCGGGCGCGACCGTGGGGTTCGTTTTGCCCGACGGACGTGCCGGTTCGGTCTCAACTGGCGTGGTCGATCGGGAAAGCAAAATCCCGTTGAAACCGTCAGATCAAATACTAGCGGGAAGTATCGGCAAGACGTTCGTCGCCGCCGAAACCGTGTTGCTCGTGCAGGAAAAGAAACTCAGCCTGGATGAAAAGATCGCGCGTTGGATCGGAAATGAAAGATGGTTTGGTCAATTGCCCAACGCCAACGAAATCACCTTGCGCATGTTGCTCAATCACTCCAGCGGGATACCCAACCATGCTGAATCCAAGAGCTTTTTCACCGCTGCAACCAAAAACGCCGAGACCGATATCAAATATGAGGATCTACTGGATTATGTCCTCAATAAAAAGCCGCTCTTTGCGGCGGGCCAAGGCTTTAGTTATTCCGACACCAATTACATATTAGTTGGATTGATCATCGAGAAGGTGACCGGCAATACCCTTTACGACGAGATCACGCGGAGGTTTCTTGTGCCACTTGGACTTCGTCACACCATTCCATCTAACAACCGCTCGCTTCTGTTAGGTGTTAATGGCTACTACGAAGATAAGGCAATGATCAAGAAAGGAAAGTTCTACATCAATCCGCAATGGGAATGGGCGGGTGGAGGGTTTGCGTCGACCGCCGAGGACCTGGCACGTTGGGCGAAGGCCCTTTACGGTGGCGAAGTGCTTACTCGGGAGCGGTTGGACGAAATGCTGAATAGCACGTCGATCGGCGATGGCGCCAGCTATGGTCTGGGAGTGGAAATCATCACTACCAAGTTTGGGAAAGCCTACGGACATGACGGTGAATTTCCCGGTTACCGTTCCAACATGCGTTATTTTCCGCGATATGACATTGCGGTGGCCGCCCAGGTTAATGGGGACGAAATGTCCGGAGCCAACCGATTCATCGCCACTGCGGTTGAAGATTTTGCCCAGTTGGCCATCGGTGAATTGTTTGCGGAACAACTTTCGGCACCGGAAAAGCTTCGAATTCAGCAAACCGCGGAGGCTTGGCTGCATGTAGTGGACCAGGCGAAATTTGCTGATAGTTGGGATGGGATATCGGCTGAACTCCAGGCCAAGTACCCGCGAAACCAATGGCCCGCCGTTATTCGTTCATTTCGCCAAAAAGCCGGTAACTTCAGGGCACGAAAATTCAAGAGCGTCTTCAGTTCCGAGGAAGGTACGGTAGCGGTTGAGTTTGAGAGTGCCTTCGCAAAACTCCCGACTGGAATTGAAACGCTAATTATGAAACGGGGACCGGATGGTCGTTGGCGAATAGCGAGTTATTCACTCAGGTAAAGATGAGTTGAAACTGAAAACTGTAGGTCCAACGTGCTCGCGCGGTGAACGGCTTAAACGGAAAGGAAGATAGGCGAGTGATCAGCACCTGGTGGGGCCAGTTTAATGGACACACTGGTGTGGTTAGACTACCTCGATCGCATCGTCAATTGAAATTGGGCAGTTGCCTTAGCGCCTCGCGCCCGCTTGCAGCACGGCGCGCGGGCCTTCGGCTAGGTTTAGCTCCGCCGCGCAGTCGTGACAAAGCCAAACCCGCGTCTTCTGGGCGTCAGCCCAAAAGAATGGCGCCACATTTCGCGAAACCCGAACCGCTTCGTCGCCGCGCAATCGTTGCAGCGCTTGGATGTAAAACGCTCCGTTAAATGGTTCGGCTTCCGCGCCCTTTTCGTAATGCACGCATTCCCGCTCGAGTATGAAAACTTTTTTGTTCATAAACCACTACCGCATCGTTCGCGCCGCACCGCGCGAATCAGTTTAGGTCATTAAGAATCCGAGGCCGTCCAGACAGTTCACGGCCCTAAAATTTCAACTATTTGTCGGGTTAGGCTTTCTAACCGGGAGAGGCTTTTGTCGGGACTCGAACGGCTCGGAAAGTGGGTTGTCTAGTTCGCTCGTGGGTGGATTATGGCACGGAGGAACCAAGGCGTCAACGGTGTTTAGCAAATTACAACCAATTTGCAACAATCGGACGATATGAGGAATTTACTGAGGTTTTCCTTCGAAAATCTCGCGGATGCGGGTCAAGATTTCACCGCCAGTGCGGCGGATGGGACCGGGCGAAGAGCTAGTGTTGGAATTCTTGTTGCCCCGTTTTGCCGTATTCTTGGGGTCACTCGAATTGGGTGCCCGGCGTGGGCGACCCTCGCCCGAGTTATCGTTTTGAACAGTGCCCGGATTTTTCACGGGAGGCAGTTGCGGATCGTCGATCTCGGGATCCCGTCCGGGCGGGACTTGGCCGGGAACTAATACTGGACCGTCTCCCGGGTCGGTCACTTGCGCGTCGGGATCGAGCTCCACCGGGTCTTCCGGGATCTCCTCAGGAGGCATGGTGAAAGCCGGATCAGGTTGGTCGTTACGTTGGCGCAAGGCTACGGCTGCCGCGATCGGCTCCGATTTCGTCAGACTCGAATAATTCGCGATCCCATACCCGCCGGCGACCCCGAGGCCAGCGGCAATTATAACCACCAGCGCGATCAGAACTCCCCATCCCTTTGAACGGCGGATGGGTGCAACCACCGGCATCGGATATTGCGGGACGTAATTAACGACCGGAGGTGCCGGAGCATACTGCGGCTGATAAACCGGAGCAGCGCCCTGATTCACCAGACGTTGGTGAACGACCGTTTCTTCGCCTTCCGTGAGCGGGCGGACCGGGCGCGCGGAACTCGCCGCCTGGTCAAAATGCGGCGCCGACAACGATTCGGGAACCGCGCCGTCCAAAGGAATGACCATACGAAATCTATTTTCCATTCACGCTCCGCCGCTATTGTAACAAAAACCGCCATTCAATTGATGCGGAAATCGGTGGTACCGTTAACCGCATCGCTGGGAGACAAAAATTCCCGCCCCTGCCGAAATCGGCATAGGCGGGAGAGAGATGGTAATCCTCGGCGGCACCCATAGCCGCTGTGGAGACCTAGGAACTGGTCACCTTTTGCCGTGCGGCGCGCCGGTCTTCCAGCACTTCGATGCTTTCCTTGACCTTCGTGTAAATGCCGTCGGCGTCAAGTCCATACCTGGCCAGCAACAGTTTCGGGTCGCCATGTGTTACGATGCGGTCCGGTACGCCCATACGCACGACGCGTACCGCGTCCTGCAGGCCATTTTCCTCCAACAATTCCATTACGGCGGCGCCGAACCCGGCCGCCAAATAAGCCTCTTCGACGGTGACCAACAGGCGTCGCGACCGGGCCAGCGCCAAGATCAATCCGGCGTCCAACGGTTTAACAAACCGCGCGTTTACGACGGTCGTCTCGATGCCCTCGGCGGCCAGATTCTTTGCCGCTTCGACCGCCGGGTTTACCATTGACCCGAGCGCGATGATCGCTACCTCGCCTCCGTCGCGCAACAATTCCGCCTGTCCGATCTCCAATTCAACCGGTGCGCCTTCCAGGTCAACTCCAACGCCGTTTCCGCGCGGGAAACGGATCGCCGCCGGACCGACATGATTGACCGAGGTCAAGAGCATGTTACGCAGTTCGCCTTCGTCCTTGGGCGCCATCAAGATCATGTTCGGCATCGCGCGCAGGTAGGCTATGTCCAAAAGGCCGTGATGCGTGGGTCCATCGGCGCCGACGATACCGGCACGATCCATCGCGAACTTCACGTTCAAATTCTGGATACAGACGTCATGGATGATCTGGTCGAATCCGCGCTGTAGGAATGTGGAGTAGATCGCCGCAACGGGGGTTAACCCTTCACAGGCCAGACCCGCGCAGAAAGTCACGGCATGTTGTTCGGCGATGCCAACATCGAATGCGCGATCCGGGAAACGTTCCAAGATCCGATCCACGCCCGTCCCGTCCGGCATGGCCGCCGTCAACGCGACGATCTTTTCATCGGCCTCCATCAATTCGCACATGGTGCGGCCGAAGACCTCGGTATAGAGTGGCGGCGCCGGTTTAGCAGACTTGATCGCTTTGCCAGTTTCCAGATCGAACGGTCCGGTTGCATGCCAGGCGTAATAGTTCTGTTCTGATGAAGGGAAGCCTTTGCCCTTAGTGGTTAAGGCATGAACGATCACCGGTCCATCATCGACCTTTTGCGCTTCGCGTAATGCGGCCACCAGTGCCGGTACATTGTGACCGTCAACATAGCCAATATATTTAAAGCCGAGCTCGTTGACCAAGGCGCCCGGCAAAACCGCCGCGGCCAAAGCATCCTTGACCGTCTTGGCGGCCTGATGGAGACGCTCGCCTAAACGGGGGATCGACAGGATCTTGCCACCAACTTCGTCTTTAAAGCGATGATAGCCCTGTGCCTCACGCAGCCGATTCAGATAGCCCGTCAAAGCACCCACGGCCGGAGCGATCGACATCTCGTTATCGTTTAGCAGCACGATCAATCGCGCCTTCAGATGGCCTGCCTGATTGATCGCTTCCATGGCCATACCACCGGCCAATGACGAATCGCCGATCAACGCGCAAACGTGATGATCTTGGCCTTTGCGATCGCGCGCGATCGCCATACCCAAGGCCGCAGACAGCGAAGTTGAAGCGTGGCCCGCGCCAAACGTGTCGTAGGGCGATTCATCACGTTTAAGAAATCCGCTCAGACCGCCGTATTGCTTGATCGTGGACAACTCGTCGCGACGGCCAGTCAATATTTTGTGGGCATAGGCCTGATGACCCACGTCCCAGACCAAACGGTCCGCAGGGGTGTCGAACGCGTAATGTAGCGCGACGGCCAATTCGACCGCGCCCAGACTCGCGCCCGTATGGCCACCGATCCGGGAACAGGTCTCCAAAATATAAGCACGCACCTCGTCGGCAACTTCTTGCAGATCGTCCACCGAGAGTTTACGCAGGTCAGCCGGACTGTCGATATTATTAAGGAATTTCATCGCGGGTGGTATTGTAACGCTATTATTTGGGCGCCGTAAATCACAAACGGCGCCAGTGGGCATGAATTTTCTCGGCCAGAAGTAGGGCAGGACCGTCTAAAAGCAGTGAACGGGCTAATAATTGTCCATTTTCGATCCTGCCGGCCGGGCCGGCTCGCCATAAACCATAAGCCCACTTTGGAGGGAGCAGTTAACATGTCAATGATAAGAGCAACTATTCGTACCGGATTTGCCGTAGTCGCGATCGGTATTTTGAGTGTCGCGGGTTATGCCCAAGAAAAGTCGACTCGTACCGGCAATTCGCCGGCTATTGATCAGCAAGAAGGCCAGCGTCCGGACGGTCCGAGTCGTCGCGGCGGGATGCGCCATGGTGGACGCAGCGGATTTGGTCGGGGCCTTCGCGGATTGAATCTGAGCGATACCCAAAAGCAACAGATCCACACGGTGTTCAGTAAATTCCGTGAAGGCATTAAGCCGCAAATGGAAGAGTTGCGCCAGATCCGCGAGAAATTCGAACAGGCTACCGCCTCGATCGACGACCAGAATCGCGCTAAAGCGTTGCGCGCGCAAATGAGTGAAGGCCGTAATGCCACAATGGCAGATATGCAGGCGATCTTAACGCCAGAACAGCAAGAGCAATTCAAGCAATTTCGCGAGCAGCGGAAACTGCGCCACGAAGAAATGAAGCAACGCCGCGGCGCCGGTCGCGGGCAGAATACGCCACCGGTTCAATAAAGCGTACGACAGGTTGAAACAGTACGACAGGTTGTTAACCTGTCGATTCAACTCTCGGAAGAATCAAGGTCAGTTTCGAGAGGCTAGATTCGTAATTACCATCTGGGGCAGACGGCCGGTCGGATTTCTTAAATCCGACCGGTTTTCGCTTTGCCACTCGTCATTTATCAGGCCACACGGCAATCTTCGACGCGTAGGTTGTAAGAAGAGAGTCCGCAAACCAATAGTGCACTTTGCGGCTCCGCCGCGCTAAGTTCCTGCGGCTCCGCGGCGGCGGCGGCGGAGCCGCTAAGCTCCAGAATAATTATCCTGAATGGCAAAGCCATTCCGCACATAGAGCGGCAGAGCCGAATAGAGAAGTCGATCACGGCGCTAGGTTCGGTTCCATTCGCCACACCTTCAAAGGATGTCCGACGGGCTGTTAGCCTGTCGAATTTCCGTCGCTAAGAAAATTGATATATTTTGAGGGGCCAGATGCGATACGGGAATCGACAGACTAAGAGTCTGTCGGACGTTTGAAGTCTGTCGTACCCTAGATCCCTTCTAAAACAACCAACGCCGTCTCGCCGCCGCCTTGTGAAACGTTAATGAGTGCCGATGGTGAAAGCCGCACCAACCCGCCTTCGACCTGACCCAAAAACAGAAACGGATCGAAATCCACAAATACGTGCGCCAAGCCCAATTCCGGGCTGAACGACGGGATGGCGATCTTGCGGGCGGCGGCGCGTTCTTGGACCACATAGGTTTTGCTCAACGCATCCGTCAGGGCGCCATCCCAGGCGGTTTCATCCATGGTCCAGCCCAAATAGATCCCGGCGCCGCCATAATCGTCGTTCGGCTTTAACGCCAAGCGATCGCGATTCGCGCGGGTGTATTCAATGAGGTCGCATTCTTGCCCGTCCCGATCGGTTTTCATTTCACGAACCTGGCGGGTCCACGGAATGTGCTGATCGATGGCGGCTTGTTGATCTGGGAGAAACAGATGGCGGTATTTGGGATCGCTCAAGATGGCAAACCCGCTTTTCTTATGGGCGATCTTCACGCGGAACGAATTGGCCAGGCATATCCGATGATCTTGATAGGCGCGGATCAGCGGATGCCGGTCGTCGAACTTTTCCAAGAATTCGTGAATGATGACGCGTTTGTAAAAGATGTCGATGCAGAAACCCCGCGCGGATAACGACGTGCCGTCGTATTCCAGTTCGTGTGGATCGCAGATGATCGTGGGATAACCGGCGGTGTTGAAGATCTCTTGAAGAATGACAAACTCGCTCGCCGTCGATACGCCGTTCCAATCGACGATCGCGATCTGCGGCTTCGCTTCTTTTCCGCCCCAATCGCGATAGGCGGCAACTAACGCGTCCAGAAGTTTCTGTGCCGGGCGCGGAAGCCAATGCTCATGTTCGCCCAGGAACTCCCGGTTATGACCCATTGCGAAAAGGAACTGTTCCAAACTCAATTGATCGCCCAAGCCGGCCGGACTCTCAGCGTTGTATTCCAGAAATTTAAAACCGTCCGTCGTAACGAACGAATCCAGTCGGCTGGTCACACACAGGTCCGAATAGCCGGGGTCGATCCGCGCCATCCGCGATTCAGCTTCCGTGAGATCCAATTCCGCCAACAAACCTTCGTCGGCCAGGGCGGCTTCTGTCATCCGCTCAAATGCCGAGTGGACCAAGCGTGCCGCCTGGCTGATCTCGGTATATTGCGAGCGGGAAAGGAAGAACGGGCGCAGGTATGGACAGATCGGGCGGTCACCGTGCAACAGGCCCAGCGTGCGCTGCCGTTCGTGCCATTTGGCCACCGTCGCGGAGGAAATTGCGCTCCCCGACATGATCTGTTCATCAAGCTTGCGGGTAACTGCTTCAACCGCGGCAATGGACATAGGTCGAGCTCCTCGTCGATCGACGGCAAGTATCTAAACGGTGTTTGACTCGTAAGGACAGTGACGGCATCCGTTGCC